>DATMOQ010000436.1:0-4828 GCA_035568195.1 Gemmatimonadales bacterium | reverse complement strand
CTTGCCCAGCCCGGAACCCGGACCGCGGCCGACCCGGCGTCGAGCCGTGGTGGAGCCGGGGGCGGGCTTCAGGTGATGGAGCCGCAGGGGCTCGAACTGGGGGGCGTCCGCCTTGGCCTTCCGGGCCCGCGGCTTCTTGGTCGTCGCCTTCGCCATCGCTTACGCTCCGTCTTTCGCCGGCGTCACCCGGATGAGGTGACGCACCTGATACAGCATACCCCGCAAGGCGGGATGATCCTTCTGGACCACGACGTCCTGGTGGTGTTTCAGACCCAGCGCCTCCAGCGTGCGCCGGATGGGCTGCGGGTGCCCCGACGTCGAGCGCACCTGCTCGATGCGGAGCTTGCCCTTCCCCGCCGGCGGCAGCACCGGATCCCGGCCGGACTTCCGCTTCCGGTATTTCCGCGTGGGGGGCAGCCTAGACATGCGTCGCCTCCTGGCGGGCCTTGTACGGGATCGCGTCGACTTCGATGCCGCGCTCCTTGGCCACGCGACGGGCGGTGGTGAGCCGCTTCAGCCCGTCCATCGTGGCGCGCACCATGTTGTGCGGATTGGTCGAGCCCAGGCTCTTGGTGAGGATGTCCCGGACGCCCACGCACTCGAGCACCGCACGCACCGGGCCGCCGGCGATGACGCCGGTTCCGGACGCCGCGGGCTTGAGCAGGACCCGGCCGGCCCCGTGATGCCCGATGATCTCGTGGGGAATGGTGCCCACCGTGAGCGGGATCTCGTTCATGTTCCGCCGGGCCGCCTCGACCGCCTTGCGGACCGCTTCCGAAACCTCGTTCGCCTTGCCGGTCGCGACGCCGACGTGCCCCTGCCCGTCGCCCACGGCTACCAGGGCGTTGAAGGAGAAGCGCCGTCCGCCCTTCACGACCTTGGCCACGCGGTTGATCGCGACGACGTTCTCGACGAAGCCGTCGCCCTCGCGCGGACGATCGCCGCGCGGACCGCGCTCACCGCCGCGTCCGCCCGGGCCGCCCCGGCCCCGGCCGCCGCCCCGACCACCCCGGCCCCGGCCACCGCGGCCATGCGCCGCATCACCACCGCCGCCGGCACCGGCACCGGCACCAGCACCGGCACCGGCAGACGGTGCGGCGCCGCCTTCGACCGGCGCTGCCGCTGCGGGCTCGGCCGGAGTGACTGCCGCCTGTTCCTGATCGCTCGCCATCAGAACTCCAATCCGCCTTTGCGCGCGCCGTCGGCCACCGCCTTGACGCGACCGTGGTACTGATAGCCCCCGCGGTCGAACACCACGCGGGCGATGCCTTTCTCCTTGGCCTTGGCCGCGATGTGGCGGCCCAGGGCGAAGCTCTTGGCGGTCTTCCCCTTCCCCTCGGGCGTGACGCCCTCGGTCCGGTCGGACGCGCCCACCAGGGTCACACCCAAGGTGTCATCCACCACCTGCGCATACATGTGCTTGGCCGAGCGGAACACGACGAGGCGCGGACGCTCGGGGGTCCCGGCGATCTTTTTCCGCACCCGCAAATGGCGGCGGGCGCGCTGGTCGTTGGCCGAACGGACTTTCCGGATCGATCGCATGGTTACTTGGCCGCCTGGGCGGTCTTGCCGGCCTTACGCCGGACCTGCTCGCCCTGATAACGGATTCCTTTGCCCTTGTAAGGCTCGGGGGGCTTCACGGCGCGCAGCTCGGCCGCCACCTGCCCCACCAGCTCCTTGTCCATGCCTTCCACCTTCACCAGCACGTTGTTGTCGACCGTGATCTTGATGCCCTTGGGCGCGTGATACGGCACCGGATGCGAGAAGCCCACCACCAGCTGCACGCCGAACGGCTTGGGCTCGGCCTTGTAGCCGACGCCCTGAATCTCGAGCGCCTTCTGAAAACCCTTGGTGACGCCCTCGACCATGTTGGCCACGAGGGTCCGGGACAGGCCGTGCAGCGCCTTGTGCCGTTTCTCGTCGGAGGGGCGCTTGACCACCACCGTGTCGGCTTCCACCGCCAGCGCCATGTCGGGGTGGAAGGTCCGGGACAGCTCTCCCTTGGGACCTTTCACCGTGAGCGCGCGGCCCTGCACTGCGGCGGTGACGCCCTTGGGCAGGGGGACGGGCTTCTTGCCGATGCGCGACATCGCCCCTCCCTACCAGACCACCGCGAGCAGCTCGCCACCCACGCGGGCGGTGCGGGCTTCGCGGTCGGTCATCAGGCCCTGCGGCGTGCTGAGAATCGCGATTCCCAGCCCGTTCTTGACCCGGGGGATCTCCCGCGCTTTGACATAGCGGCGGAGTCCGGGCGCCGACACCCGCTGCAGCTCGCGGATGACGGGGGCGTCGTTGTGGTACTTGAGGTAGAGCCGCAGCAGTCCGTGCTTGCCGTCATCCAGCTGCTTGAAGTCCTGGATGTAGGCATTGTCGCGGAGCAGCCGCGCGATCTCGACCTTCAGTTTTGACACCGGCATATCGACCCGGCGGTGGCCCGCCATACAGGCGTTGCGCACCCGGGTCAGCATGTCGGCGACGGGGTCAGTCATGCTCATGCGGTCCTAGTCCTTTACCAGCTGGCTTTGCGCACGCCCGGGATTTCTCCCCGCAGCGCGAGCTCACGGAAACAGATGCGGCAGAGCTTGAACTTCCTCAGCGTCCCGCGGCTCCGGCCGCAACGTTGACAGCGGTAGTAGCCCCGCACCTTGAACTTGGGCGTCCGCTTGACCTTCTCGATCCAGCACTTCTTCGCCATTCCCCGGATCTCCCTAGGCGGCCACGACCGGGGGTTCGCCCCGGAACGGCATTCCCATCTCTCGCAGCAGGGCGAGCGCCGCGTCATCGCGCCCCGCGGTGGTCACGAACGTGATATCCATCCCGTGGATCTTCTCGACCTTGTCGTAGTCGATCTCCGGGAAAATCATCTGCTCTTTCACGCCGAGCGTGTAGTTGCCGCGCCCGTCGAAGCTCTTGTCGGGCAGGCCGCGGAAATCGCGCATCCGGGGCACCGCCACGTTGATGAAGCGATCCAGGAACTCGAACATCCGCGGGCCCCGCAGGGTCACGGCGCAGCCGATGGGCACGCCGGCGCGGAGGTTGAAATTCGCGATCGCCTTCTTGGCCTTGGTCACCACCGGCTGCTGCCCGGTGATGGCGCCCAGCTCGGCCACCGCGGCCTCCAGCTGCTTGGGGTTCTTGGACGCATCCCCGATCCCGACGTTCAGCACGATCTTCACCAGCCGCGGGATCTGGTGCACGTTGGTGAACCCGAACTGCTGCTGGAGCCGACCCCGGACCCGCTGCTCATAGTGATCGAGCAGGCGCGGACGCGGCGCCGGTTCCCCGGCGGGCACTTCGGCGGCCGGCTCGCGCGCGGGGGCCTGCTTCTTCCCGGCCTTCTCCTTCTTGCCCTGCTTCTCGTGCTTCTCCTGCTGCTTTTCCTTGGTATCGGCCATGACTACCTCACCCGCGGGATCGGCTGGCCCGACTTCACCGCGATCCGCTCGATGGTTCCGTCCTTGTCCCGCCGCCGGCGCACCCGCGTGGGCAGCCCGGACTTGGGATCCAGGAGCATCACGTTGGCGGCCGAAATCGGGGCCGGGAATTCGATGATGCCGCTCTCCGCCTCGGGCGTCGTGGCGCGCTGGTGCTTCTTCACGACGTTGACGCCCTCCACCACCACGCGGAACACCTTGGGATGGACGTGGAGCACTTTCCCTTCCTTGCCCCGATCGTCCCCGCGGATCACCCGCACCGTATCGCCCTTGGCGATGTGCAGCTTGTGGCGCTCGGGCTCCATGCCCCGGACCTTGCGGCTCTTCTTATAGACCAGCGGCTTCATGTCAGATGACCTCCGGCGCCAGCGATACGATCTTCATGAACCGCTTTTCACGGAGCTCCCGGCCCACCGGGCCGAAGATGCGCGTGGCGCGCGGCTCGCCCTGATCGTTGATCAGCACGGCGGCGTTCTCGTCGAAGCGGATGTAGGACCCGTCCTTCCGCTTGGTTTCCTTGGCGGTGCGGACGATCACGGCCTTGGCGACTTCGCCCTTCTTCACCTGGCCGGTGGGGATGGCGTCCTTGATGGTCACCACCACAATGTCCCCGAGCCCCGCATAGCGGCGCTTGGATCCGCCCAGCACGCGGATGACCAGGGCGCTGCGCGCCCCGGAATTGTCCGCGATCTTGAGTCTCGATTCCTGTTGTACCACGGTCGTCCCCTCCGGCCTTACTTCGCGCGCTCGACGATGGCGACGACGCGCCAGCGCTTGGTCTTGGAGAGCGGGCGCGTCTCTTCGATGCGGACGGTATCGCCCGCCTTCGCGCCCTGCTCGTCGTGGGCGGCCACGGTCTTGCTCCGCGTCATCTGCTTGCCGTACACGGCATGCGGATAGCGGCGGACCAGCGAGACCGTCACGGTCTTCTGCATCTTGTCGCTCACCACCACGCCGGTCCGGACCTTCCGGTTGCCCCTCATGCCGTCTGCCTTTCCCGCAGAATGGTCTCGAGCCGCGCGATGTGCCGGCGCATGCTCCGGAACTGCAGCGGGTTCTCGATGGCCTCGGTGGCCGAGCGGAACTGGAGCCGGAAACGCTCTTCCCGGAGCGCGGCCAGCTGCTGCTGGAGCTCCTCGGTCTTCAGCTCCCGGAGATCCCCGGGCTTCCCCTGCTTGGCCATCTTACCGTTCCTCCCGCTTCACGAACTTGGACTTGAGGGGCAGCTTGGCGGCCGCGAGCGCGAGCGCTTCACGGGCCAGCTTCTCTTCGATCCCCTCCACCTCGAACATCACCCGGCCCGGCTTCACCACCGCCACCCAGCCCTCGGGGTTGCCCTTCCCTTTCCCCATCCGGGTTTCGGCCGGCTTCTTGGTGATCGGCTTGTCCGGAAA
>DATMOQ010000435.1:0-20936 GCA_035568195.1 Gemmatimonadales bacterium | reverse complement strand
ACCGGGTGAGCCGCTCGCGGCAGGCCGCGCGTCTCACCGTCCAGCGGCGGATCATCGGTCCCCTGCGGGTCCTCGCCGGCGCCCAGATCGAGCACACCGACTTCCGCGCCCTCCCCGGAGCCAGCGCCTTTACGCGCGATCTCGCGTCCGGCGCGGTCGATTCCACCAAGGTGCCCTTCACCGATGAGCTGGTACGGGCGGGGCTGGTCTTCGACACGCGGGATGTCGAGACGGTGCCGCACTCGGGGCTGCTGCTGGAGGCCCTGTACGCCGCCGGGCGCGGGTACAACCGCCGGACGGCGTCGGCGCGGATCTACGTGAATCCCATCGAGAAGCTGGTGCTCGCGGGCCGGCTGGCCGCCGAGCAGATGGGGGGCCATCCCCCATTAGCGGCGCAGCTGAACATGGAGTCGAGCGAGCAGACGTACGTGGCGGTGGGCGGGTACCACTCCCTGCGGGGCTACTACGACGCCCGGTTCACGGGGCCTGGGAAGCTCCTGGGGGGCCTCGAAGCCCGCTACGGTCTCCTCTGGGCACCCACGCTATTCGAGCTCGACCTCGTGGCCTTCTATGACGCGGGTCGAGTGTTCGACGCCGGGCAGTCGGTCTCGCTGACTACCACAGGACTGCACCAGAGTGGCGGGGGCGAGCTGGGATTTCGATTCGGCAGGAATACGGTGCTCGCATTCGGTTATGGGCGGGGCAGCGAGGGTGGCCAGATCATCTTCGGGACGAGGTGGAGCTTCTGAGAAAGACTCTCCCCACTCCCCGCTCCTGTTTTCTTAGATCTCCCTGATATTGATCCCCCGCTTCGCCAACTCCTCGACGTAGGGACCAAACGGCACCGCTTCATCTGGCGTGTGCACGCCCTTCGCGGAGATCCGCCCGTCGACCTGCATCAATCCCGTGATCGACAGCGAATAGCCGGTGGTGCGCTCCATCGCGCTGATGCCGGCCGAGGCGTCGTAGTAGTCGATGAGCTCCCAGGCCACGCGCTTCCCGGTCTTCCCCGACACCTCCACCCGCAGCGCCACCAGGTCGGGGCTCTTGGGCTTGGTGAGCTTGGGAGACACGATGGAGATGAACGCCTTCCGGGGAATGACCGTCGCGCCCTGCACCTTGACCGGCTGGAGATCGAGGAGCCCCAGCTCCCGGATGGGATGCATGATGGCGACGTGGCCGGGGTACCGGAGCGTCTTGTACTCCATCTGCCGGATCTTGCCCGCGTAGCTCCAGGGCATTCCCGAAATTCCGCCGCCGGTGTGGAACGCCTCGAGGCGGCCAACGGGCGCCGGAAAATCGATCGGCTCGAGCTCGGACAGCGCCTCCACCTGCGTCGGCTTGCCGTCGCGCAGGACCCACGAGGGCGTCGTGTAGTAGTCGAGCGCGCCCTCGAGTGAGTAGACGATCTGATAGTTGAGCGGCGGTTCCGGATGCTGCGGCAGCCCGCCGACGAAGATCTTCACGACATCCGCATCCCCCACCCGCCGGATCCCCTCGGCGGCCAGGATGTTCACCATGCCGGGCGCGAGACCGCAGTCCGGGATGATGGACAGTCCTTTCTTCCGGGCCTGGGCCGCCAGCTTCTTCTGCTGCATCACGATCTCGGTGTTGCCGCCCAGGTCCGACCCGTGCAGACCCTGCATCACCGCGGCCTTGGAGACCGTGAAATTGAAGTAGTAGGGGAGCGCGCAGAGGACCGCGTCGTGGCCCTTCATCAGCTTGCGGAGGCTCGACACCCGTTCCACGTCGAGACGGGCGACCTTCAGCCGTTTCCCGGCGCCCTTCTTGACGAACGCGGGCACCCGATCCGGGTGCAGATCGGCCAGAGTGACCCGCTCGACGGCGTCCTGGCGGAGGAGGTCGTACGCGCAGGCGGAGCCCTGAAGCCCGGCGCCCAGTACCAGCATTCGCATGTCGAGAGTGTCCCCGGCAGATAGAGTTCGCTTCGAGGTCCAACGCGGCGGAAAGGTAGCCGGGCGCTTCCGGAGCGGGAAGCGAGCGCGGAACTCCTTGCGCCGCATTAGATTCGCGCCACATGGCGATCGCCGATCTCACCCGCCAGCGCCTGATCCGCGCCGCCCTCGAGCTCTTCACCACCCAGGGCTACCACGTCACCACCACCGGGCAGATCGCCCGGAAGGCGGGCGTGGCCGAGGGGACCATTTACAAGCATTTCGAGAGCAAGCAGCACCTCTTGAACGAGCTCTACCGGGGTGCGGCGCGGTGGGCGGCGCGGGCCGCCGAAGAGGCTGACGGCGCGCCGGGGGCCGTTCGGGAGCGCCTCCAGACCCTCGCTCAACGGCTGGTGACCGGCGCCACGCAGGACCCCGCCGTGGTCCAGATCTTCTTCGTGGACCGGCACGGCGCCGTGCTCGACGAAAAGTCCCGGGAGGCCGGGCGCGAGTTCAGTACGGCGCTGGAGCGCCTCCTGGCCCGCGGCAAGTCGGACGGAGTGATCAGGGCGGGTGCGGCGGAAGTGTGGGCCGGGGTCTGGTTGGCTGTGTTACGGCAGGCGCTGGAGCGAGTACTGGCTCGGGACTGGGGGGAAAATACCTCAGGAGTGCGGCAGTCGATCGACGCGGCGTGGGTCGCGATTAGTCGTTAGCCGGTTAGTCGGTTAGTCGGTTAGTCGGTTAGTCCGAAAAGATGGCACCACTTGGGCTAACCGACCAACAACTAACCGACTAACCGCCGCAATTCGAGCACCCCTATCTCGGGAGGCACGAAGACCCGGATCGGCACCCCCACCACCCCGATGCCCCGACTCACATAGAGCTGACTCGCGCCCCGCTGGAAGTGGCCCATCACGTACTTCGTGATCAGCCGTCCCGCCGACCAGCCGACCCCCGGCAAGTAGAGCTGGCCGCCGTGAATGTGCCCGGACAGCGTGAGGGGAATGGCCCGCGGCACCGCGGCGTCCCACGCGCCCGGACGGTGGGCCATCAGGATCTTGAACGCCTCGGGCGGGGCGGCGGCGTCCACCTCTCGGACCTCGGGTGTCTGCGGGTCGTCGAAACGCCAGTCGAGCGGATCGTCGATGCCGAGGATGGCGAGCGTGGCGCCATTGCGCTCGAGCAAGTGACTGCCGGCCCGCACCAGCACCTGGCCCGCGTCCCGCACGCCGGTTATCACCTCCGGCGCCCCGGTGTAGTGGTCGTGGTTGCCGAGGCTGGTGAGGACGCCGAGAGGGGCGTGAAGGTCGCGGAACGCGCGGACGTAGTCGGGGATGAACGACGTGGAGATGTCGATCATGTCGCCCGTCTGCAGCACCAGATCCGGAGCCAACGCGTTCGCCTGCGCCACGATCGCCCGCATCTTTTCCAGCCGCATGTGAATGCCGGCGTGGACGTCCGAGAGATGGAGGATGCGGAGACCGTCGAGGCCCGCGGGAAGATTGTCGAAGTAGAGCGTGCGGCGGGTGACCTCGGGAAGTCGGCCCCCTTCCCACAGGCCGTACGCCGAGAGCGCGAACCCCGCCCCCGCGTAGGCGTAGGTACCGCGAATCAGGAATTGGCGTCGGGTCATGCCCGTGCTCGTGCGGCTCTCACTCGGGCGCAGTTTCCCCGCGCAGAGCACCACGCCCTTGAACAGCACGTACACCGCGACCAACCCCAGGAAGATCCAGCCCAACATCTGCCACGCGACCCACGGCCCGATGTACGGGATCCATCCTTTCGACCACACCGATCCGAACAGCACCCGCCGGGCCACGAAGACCCAGGGGAAGTTGAAGAACGCGAAGAGCAGCACCAGGGCGCGGCGCACCCAAAGGGCCTGCCGCGGGCGCGCCGGATCGGGCAGCCGGTCCCGGAGATACAGGTACAGGACCGCCTGCGGCGCGATGAACAACACCAGGTAGATTAGGGCGATGCCGTCACGCATCCTGCTCGTGCTCCTTGCGGCCGTCACCGGGGGAACCGGGGCGGTCCGGGGTCAACAGCTCATGGCCACGGACCGCGCGCGCATGGTCGCGACGCTCTGGTCCGACGCCCGCTACAACTATGCCTACTGGGACCGCGTCGCCGCCGATTGGGATTCGGCCCTCGACGTCAACCTCTCCCTCGCCGCGCAGCGCCAGTCGGACGTGGTCTTCTGGCGCCGTCTCGAAACCTTCGCCGCCCTCTTGAACGACGGGCAGGCAGCCGTCGTTCCACCTCCCGCGGTGCGTTCCCGGACGGCACGTCCCCCGCTCCGGATCCGCGCCGTGGAAGGCCGCCCCTTTGTGGCGGATTACGCCGAAAACGACGAGCTCCGGATCGCGCACCCCGACCGGGGGCTCGAGATCATCTCGGTGCAGGGGTTGCCCGCCGCGGCGTGGATCCGGGACTCGATCCTGCCCGAGGTCCCCGGCACCAACGCCGCGACGCGCTGGGAACGGGCCGTGGCGGCCATGCTCGTCGGGGACCGCGGCACACCGGTGCAGCTGGAGCTCCGGGACCACCGCGGCGCCGGCCGGGGCGCCTCGCTGACCCGCAGCGTCTCCGCTTCCGACCGTTCTCCCTTCGAGCTGCGTCCCCTCGACGTGGACTCCCTGCCCGGCGGGATCTACGTCGTGCGCCTCAACTCCTGCGCCGATCCGACCGTCGTGGCCCGGTTCGATCGCGCCTTTCCCCGCTTCACGGGAGTCCGGGGCCTGATCCTGGATCTGCGGGAAAACGACGGGGCGGGAGGCGGCCGGGAATCGGGCTACCGGATTCTCGCGCGGCTGATGTCCCGTCCCTTCCTCACGTCGCGCTGGCGTACGCCCCAGTACCGCCCCGCCTACCGGGGCGCCGACATGCCCGACTCGGCGGGAGCCTGGTTCAGCGCACCTCCGGATACCATCGCGCCCCGCGAGGATCTTCCTGCGTTCGACGGCCCCGTGGCCCTGCTCTCCTCCGCGCGCACGGCCGGCGCCGGCGCCGACTTGCTGGTGGCGTTCCGGAACGCGCAGCGGGGGCCCATCGTGGGTGAGCCGTCGGCGGGTGGGACGGGGCAGGTGCTGACCCTCCCCCTCTCCCGGGGCTGGGCCTTCCGCGTAACCGTGACGCGGGACGCGTTTCCCGACGGGAGTGAGTTCGCCGCCACCGGCATCGCGCCGGAGATGGCGGTCACCGAGACGGTGGGGGATTTTCAGGCTGGCCGAGACGGGGTCCTGGAGCGCGCGGTGGCCTTCGTGCGTGACCGGACGGGCGCTCCTCCCCCTGCCCATCCCTGACCCGGAGCTCCGTCAGGAGCCCAGGTGCGCGCGGAAGAACTCCACGACGTTGGTCCAGGCGGTGTCCGCCACCGCGGGAATGTCGCGCGACCGCAGGAAGCCGTGGCCCACGCCCGGGTACACGCGATACTGGTAGGCCTTCCCCATTTTCTTCATCAGCGAGTCGGTGCCCGGCACCGAGAGCGAGATGCGCGCGTCCTTCTCCGCGTAGACGCCGAGTCCGGGAGCCTTGAGCCGCGCCAGCGACGCGGAATCGGGACCGGCACCGTAGCACACCACGAACCCCTTGAGGGCCGGATTGTTGGTGGCGTACCGGAAGCTCTGGCCCCCGCCCCAGCAGAAACCGATGACGCCGATCCGGTCGGCCCGCGCGGCGCGGACGCTCTTCAGAAACGCGTACGTGGCGTCGAGGTCCTGCGTGA
The DNA here is from genome assembly GCA_035568195.1 of Gemmatimonadales bacterium. GTDB lineage: Bacteria > Gemmatimonadota > Gemmatimonadetes > Gemmatimonadales > GWC2-71-9 > 40CM-2-70-7. Next base: position 15,314 of record DATMOQ010000435.1, on the reverse strand, counting down.
GCGTGTCGGCATTGAGTCCGCGGATCATCTGCACGGCCGCATTCTGGTCGGCCGGCGTACCCCCGCGGCGGGAAAGGAGATCAGGCGCGATGGCCACGAATCCGTCCTTGGCCAGCTGCGTGACGCGATCCCGTACGAAGTCGGACATGCCGAAGATCTCGTGGATCACGATCACTCCCGGTGCCGCATCGCTCCGCTCCGGATACGCGAGGTACGCCGTGATCGAGTCCTTCCCCGAGAGGAACTTCACGTACTCGGCGTGAATGTCCCGGCGGGGGGCCGCCAGGCTCCACGCCGACAGGCCCACCACCATCGCGGCGGCGCCGGCCGTCGCCCAGAGCGCGAATCGCTTACTTGGCATAGGTCACTCTCCAGATTCGTCCACCCGCGTCGTCGGAGATGAGCAGAGAGCCATCGGGAAGCACCAGCAGTCCCACGACCCGACCCCAGCGGGTGCCGTCGGGGAGCTGCCATCCGGTCACGAAGTCCTCACTCGATACCGGCTTGCCGTCCTTGATCCGCACCCGGATCACCTTGTCCCCGGTGGGCACCGAGCGGTTCCACGAACCGTGGAACGTGACGAAGGCGTCACCCTTGAAGTCCGCCGGAAACTGTGATCCGCCGTAAAACGCGAGACCGAGGGGCGCCGAGTGCGCCTGAAAGGTCAGGGCCGGAGGCTCGACCGCGTCGCACTTGGCGTCCGGGTACTCGGGATTGTTCTTGCCGGGGAGGTAGCACTTCGGCCAGCCGTACCACTTCCCGTCCTTGATGATGTTCAGATGCTCGGGCGGTACGTCGTCGCCCAGGTTGTCCCGGTCGTTGTTCACTCCCCAGAGCTCGCCGGTGGCGGGGTTGAACGCGACCCCCACCGAGTTGCGGAGGCCAGTGGCGAAGAGCCGCCCGTGGGTGCCGTCCGGCTGAAACAGCATCACCGCGGCCCGCCGGTTGTCGGGCTCGTCACACACGTTGCAGGTGGACCCGATCGAGACGTAGATCCGGTTGTCCCGGCCCAGCAGCACCGTCCGGGTCACGTGATTCCCGCCGCCCGGCAGTTCGGCCAGCTGGGTGCGCTTGCCGTCCGGGTCGATGCGCAGCAGCGCGTCTTCATCCCCCACCAGGAGCGTGTCCCCCCTCCAGGCCAGCCCGAAGGGGCGGGTCAGACCGGTGGCGTACGGCACCGCGGAGTCGGCCACTCCGTCGCCGTTGACGTCGGGCAGCCGGACGACGTTGCCGTCCCGCGGGACCGATGCGTACACGACGTTGTGCGGTCCCAGGGTCAGGTATCGGACGCCGCGAAGGTTCTCGGCGAATACGGCAATGTTGAACCCGGCCGGGAGGGACAGCGTGTGCCCGGCTACGGACACCTGGTGCGTCTGTCCGGCCGCCACCCGGGGGTGGGCGGCCAGGAGGGCGGCCCCGGCGTACAGGGCCCAGCGTCTGGTCGTCATGGTCTCGTCACTGGTTTGGGTTGGGCGGTTGCGGTGAGCAGGAACGTGCCGTCCGGATCGATCCGCATGGAGGTAGGCACCCAAGGGAGGTCGATACGCAGAGTCGCCGGCGGCCCATCCACGTTGATCGTCCGGCGGAGCGTTTGCCCCGCGTCCCCCACGAATTCGACCGGTACGTCGGTCAGGCGAAAGAGGCCCCAGGCCGCCGGCTGGACCTGCTGGAGGTCGGCCACGGCCTGACGCTTGAACGGCTCGTAATGCCAGGTCACGGCCAGCTGCGGATACCCGGGCTGCCAGAGCCACTGCTTGAAGAACCAGCTCAGATTGGTGCGGGCCCGGCGCTCCAGCACGGTCTGGAGCTGGGCCGAGAGCACGCTCGAATCGCGATACGTCACATAGTAGTCGCGGATGCCGCGGAAGAACGCCGAGTCCCCCAGCTGCCGTCGCAGCATGTGGAGCACCCAGGCGCCCTTCTGATAGCTGTTGGCGTTGAGCAGCTTGGCCGGATCCGTGACGGCGGTGTCGATGATCGGGCGGTCCACGACCGCCGACTTCAGGTAACTGGCCGCGTAGGCCCGCATCCCTTCCGTCAGGACCGAGTCGCCGTGGAGCGCCGCGCCCGCGACCAGGTCGAAGTAGTCCGCGAACCCTTCCGAGAGCCAGAGATGGTGGAAGTCCCTCTCGGTCACCGCGTCACCGAACCACTGGTGCGCCGTCTCATGCCGGACCACTCCTTCGCGCATCGTGCGGTCGGCGTAGGGCTTCTCCGCATAGAAAATGGCGGACGAGTTCTCCATCCCGCCGTACTTCGTGGCCGACTCGACGTGCGAAAGCTTCTCATAGGGAAACGTGCCCACGATGCGCGTCAGCGCATCCACCACGGCCGTGACGCCGTGAAACGGAACCGAGTCCGCGTAGGCGGAATCGTCGGGCCAGGTCCAGACGTCGATCGGGACGGGGGTCTCGCCGGCGCTCCCGGCGGGGTGCACGCTTCGCGTCATGGGCCCGGCCGCCACGACCATGGTGTAGGTGGGCACCGGCCGCCGCTCGCGCCAGGTCCACCGGGTGCGCCCCCCGTTGGTCGCGGTGTCGAGCAGCTGGCCATTGGCCACCACCCGCCACGCCGCGGGGGCGGTCACCACGAAATCGACGGCGGCCTTGTCTCCGGGCTGGTCGATGGTGGGCAGCCAGTGGCGCGCGCGCTCGGGCCAGTTGTCGGCGAAAAGACCCGCGTGTCCGCGCCCGTCCGACCCCGCCAGGAGCCCGTCGTCAGGGGCGCCGTGGTAGGCGACGGTGATCCGCCCCAGGATGGATCCGGTCTTCGGGGAGGGGCCGAGGGGGACCCGCAGCACCCGCCCGTCGTACGTGAAGTGGTGGGTCTGGGTATCGGCGAGAATCGGATTCAGGACCGAGTCCACGTGCATGCCGACCAGGTCGAGAGCCAGCGTGTCTCCGGCTCCCGCAAACTGGCGGAAGGCGATGGTGGCGCTGGCCTGAATGAAGACGCCGGTGTCCGGGAGCTGCAGCTCGAAGTGATAAAGGAATACGTCGATGCCGGGCCGCTGGGCGTCCGCCGGCGCGGGGGATGCGATCCAGAGCCCCAGCAGCGCCATGCCCGCCCCCATCCACGCCCTACTTGGCATACACCCCCCCCAGCGCCGATTCCCCCGCCGGCATTGAATCCCGGCTGTGGGCGGCCGACTCCGCCGCCCGCTCGACTTCCCCGGTGACCTCGTCCTCGACCTCGGTCAACTCGCCTGCGGTCCACCCGAGCCCCAACAGATACCCCTCGTACTGCCCGATAGGGTCGCGCTGTCCCCACTCTTCGAACTGGGAGGCCGGGAACGTCTCCCGGGCTTCCCGCTCGTCGTGGGTCGCGTGTCCCCCCATCCGGAAGGTTTCGGCCACCAGCAGCGCGGGCCCCGCACCGGCGCGGCACCGATCGGCGGCTATCCGGGTGGCGGCAAACGCGTCCAGCACGTTGTTGCCGTCGAACGAGGCGCCCCAGATACCGTATCCGGCCGCCCAGTCATCGAACCCGCCGGGCAGATGGTGCTGCTCCAGGCGGGTGCCGAGGGCCACCTGGTTGTTCTGCACGATGAAGATGGCCGGCACCTTCTGCACCGCGGCGAAGTTCGTGCCCTCGTGGGCGGTGCCGGTCTTGGTGGACCCGTCCCCGATCCACGTGAGCGCCACCCGGGGCTCCGCCTTCAGCTTGAAGGCCAGGGCCAGCCCCGCGATCACGGGAACCACGTCCGCGACGTGCGAGATGGGCTGCAGGACGCCGCGCTCGAAATCCCCTACGTGGAGATCCCGCCCCCCGCTGGGGGAGTCGGCGCTGCCCAGGTACGCGCGGAACATGTCGGCCAGCGGAACCCCGAACTCGATGCAGGCGGCGGCGTTGCGAATCATGGGCGCGACCACGTCCCGGCCGCGCACCAGCGCGTGGACCGGCCCCACGGTCGTGGCCTCCTCGCCGGTACCCAGCCAGGCCTTGGAGATGACGCCGGTGCGGACCCACCGCTTGAGCTGAATGTCGTGAAGCCGGGCCCGGACGAGGCCCGCATAGAGGCCGCGATGATCGTCCCGGGTGAGCTCGGCGACGATCGCCCGCCGGGCGGGATCATGTTCGACCCGCTCCCGGAAGGTCCGGGCCAAGGCTTGATCGGGCCGCCAGGAGACGTACTCCGGAGGATCGAACGCGGGAAAGCGACGCATGCGGGGACTAGCGGAACAGCTTGCCGAGCAGCCCGCCGCCGCTCGCGGGCTCGGTGCCGCTCAGGGCGTCGGCGAGCTCCAGGGCGGTGGCGTAGCGGTTGTCGGGACTCGTCTCCATCGAGCGGGCGAGGGCCTTCTCGAGATACTCGGGGAGGTCGGGCCGGAGCTGCCGTAAGGGGGTCGGGGTACCGCGCAGCCGCGCGATCATCATTTCCTGGGCGTTGCGGCCCTGGAACGGCAGCTTTCCGGTGAACAACTCGAAGGCCACGATGCCGAGAGCGTAGATGTCGCTCCGCGCGTCCAGCACCTTGCCGCGGATCTGCTCGGGACTCATGAACTCCGGCGTGCCGAGGATGATGCCCGTGGCGGTGAGCTTTTGGATGGCGGGGTCGGCGCGCCGCTCCTTGGCCAGCCCGAAGTCCATCACCACGGCTTTGTCGCCGCCGTTCTCGGTCACCAGCATGATGTTTTCGGGCTTCAGGTCGCGGTGGACGATGTGCAGCTCGTGGGCGTGCTGCAGCCCGGCGCAGACCTGCTTCAGAATGGTGACACCCGGCGCCAGATCCATCGGCCCCTTCTGCACCTCCCGGTCGGACAGGAGGTCGCCCTTCAGGAACGGCATCACCAGATAGATGAGGCCGTCCTCCGACTCCCCCAGGCGCAGGATGCGGCAGACGTTGGGGTGATCGAGGCGCATGGCCAGCCCCGCCTCCCGGCGCAGCCGCTCCACCGAGCTCTTGTCGGTCGCGAGCTTGGGCGAGAGCACCTTGATGGCCACCTCGGTGCCCGACGCGAGCTCTTTGGCCAGGTAGACGTAGGACATCCCGCCTTCCCCGAGCTTCTTGGAGACCTGATAGCGCCCGTCGAGCAGCTGGTTGGAGAGCGTGGACGCGCGGTCGAGACCGCCGATCCCCGCATTGGGAGGCGGCGTGCGCACCGAGGTGTTGTTGCCCGAGACCGGAGCGGCCGGCTTGGCGAGGGGAGACTTGGTCTGCACTTCGACCAGCATGCTGCCGTCCTTGGGGCAGAAGCGTGCGGCGTCGGAGTACACCGACCCGCAACGGGGACAGCGGCGGTCGCTCATGGGCGGACCAAGTTGCGCCCTTCGTTCTTGGCGCGATAGAGGGCCTGGTCGGCGACGGCCACGAATCCCTCCGCGCTCTGGACCTTGTCATCCGGAAACGCGGCCAGCCCGATCGAGACGGTGAGATGCAGCGGCTGATCGCCGGTGTCGGCGAAGTCGTGCTGCTCGATCCGCTGGCGCAGGCGCTCGGCGAAGATGGTGGCCCCCTGCAGTCCCGTCTCGGGCATCACGACGACGAATTCCTCGCCGCCGTAGCGCGCCACGATATCCACCGACCGGGCCTCGCGGTGGAGGATCTCGCCCACCTGCCGGAGCACCGAGTCTCCCGCCAGGTGCCCCCGGGTGTCGTTGATCTGCTTGAACCGGTCGATATCGGCGAGCAGGATGCTGATGCCCAGCTTGTACCGCCGCGCCCGGTCCAGCTCGGCCTCCAGCGCCTCGGCCAGGGCCCGCCGGTTCATGGTCCCCGTCAGGGCGTCGGTGGCGGCCAGCTTCTCGAGGCGCTGCTTGTCGGACACGGCGGTCTCGAAGTCGTAGGCCTTCTCGATGGCGGCCACCGCGGTCTCGATCACCGTCTCGGCAAACTGCGCGTCGGCGCGGGTCAGCGGGAGATCGTCGCCCGTGGTCCGCAGGAAGAACACGCCGATCTGCTGGTCCTTCATGGAGAAGGGCAGCGCGACGGCCGACCGCGTGGGGACCTTGATCCCCTCCCGCTCCCACCGGGTGCGCTCCGACTCGTACAGGGGATCGATGGCGACGTCGGCCACCAGGACCGGCCGTCCCGTGGTCAGGGCCTTCCGGATCTCCGGATACCGGGCCAGGTCGATCTGGAGATTCCGGAGCATCGGGTTTTCGTACGCGGCCACCACCACGCCCACCTGGTCGCCGGCCTTCGCCAGGACCATCGAGCACTTCGAGATGTTGAGCACCCGGGCCACCCGGCGCGCCAGGATGTGATAGATCTCGTCGGGCTTGAGCGAATCGGTGACCTCGTGGAGGATGTCCACCATGGCGGCGCGGGAGCGGGCCTCTTCCCGGGCCGCCGCCAGCGCCTTCCCCACCCGCAGGTGCGCTTCCACACGGGCGAGCAGCTCCCGGACCCGGAACGGCTTGGAGATGAAGTCCGCGGCGCCCAGGCCGAGGGATTTGACGGTGGCCTCTTCGGGGGGCATGGAGGAGACCATCAGGACTGGCAGGTCGCGGTAGCGCTCGTCCCCCTTGAGGCGCTCGAGCAGCTGCAGCCCGTCGATCTTGGGCATCATGATATCGAGGAGGAGCAGGTCGGGGCGCTCCTCCTCCAGGCGCCCGAGGAGACCCTCCCCTCCGGGAGCGGTCGAGACCTGGTACCCGTGCTCCTTGAGGATCCACGTGAGCGTCCGGACGAGCGACGCATCGTCGTCCGCAACCAGTATCCGGGAGCCTTCCGCGTCCGACATCCTGGCCTCAGTCCTCCAGCAGCTTGGGATCGACGTTGCCACCGCTCACTACCAGCACGGTGGTCCCGACGGGCCGAACCCCGCCCGAGCGCAGCGCCGCAGTCGTGGCGGCGCCGGAGGGCTCGATGGCGAGGCGGCACTCGCGATGTAGAAAATGCACCGCCTCACGGAGACTGTCATCCTCCACGAGCGCGACGCCGGCCAGCCGCTCCCGTTGCGCCATCAGATGGGCGAACGGCGTGGCGCCCACCGTGAGCGTGATCAAGCCGTCGGCCAGGCTCGCCGTTTTCTCCAGCCGCACCGGCGCCCCCGCCGCGAGGGACCGGGTGAGCTTCGGCGCGCCGACCGGCTCGACGCCCCACACCCGCGCGCCTGAGCCCGCGGCCGCGAGCCCGGTGACCACGCCCGCGATGAGTCCGCCGCCACCCACGGGCACCACCACCGTATCCACGTCGGGCAGATCCTCCACGATCTCGAGCGCCACGGTCGCCTGACCCGCGATGACGTCCGGATGGTCGAAGGGCGGGACCATCGCCAACCGCTGCTCGGCCGCCAGGGCCTCGGCTTTGGCCTGGCGATCGGTCGACGTGCGCCCGGCGAACACTACCTCCCCGCCCCACTTCTTGACGCCGGCCACTTTGACCGCCGGCGCCGTCTCCGGCATCACGATGACGGCCCGCACGCCGAAGCGGTGGGCCGCCCAGGCCACGGCCTGCCCGTGATTTCCCGAGGAGTAGGTGATGACGCCGGGAGCCCGTGCAGCTTCCGGCAGGCGCCGGACCGCGGTGAACGCCCCGCGGGCCTTGAAGGCGCCCACGGGCTGCAGGCTTTCCAGCTTGAGGTAGGCCTTGAGGGGCTCGACCCAGATCAGGGGCGTCCGGACCGCGACCCCCTCCAATCCGCGGGCCGCCTCGCGGACCCCGTCGGCGGTCACCATCACTTTTTCTTCTTGCCCTTCGGGGCCGGAGTCTCGGGCTCGTCGTCCCCGTCGTCGCCGGCGCCCTCGCTGTCGTCTTCCTTCACCACGCGGGCCACGTCGACCACCAGGTCCCCGGTGGTCATGTTCATGATCTTCACGCCCGAGGTGTTCCGTCCCGAGATGCGGATGCCTTCGACGGGCACCCGGATGATGATGCCCTTCTTGGTGATCATCATCAGCTCGTCATCGGGCAGCACTTCCTTGAGCGCGACGATGCCTCCGGTCTTCTCGTTGTGCTTCAGCGTGATGATGCCGCGTCCGCCGCGGTGCTGGACCCGGTACTCGTCGAGCTCCGACCGCTTGCCCATCCCCTTCTCGGTGACGGTGAGCAGGGTCGACGCCCGGCGCACGATCACCATGTCGATGACGTGGTCCTTCTTGTCGAGCTCGATGCCCTTCACGCCGGTGGCGGCCCGTCCCATGTCCCGCACGTCCTGCTCGTGGAACCGGATGCTCATCCCCTGCCGGGTGGCGAGCACCACGTCGTTGCGGCCGTCCGTCACCTGCACGTCGATCAGCTCGTCCCCCGCGTCGATGTTGATGGCGCGGATGCCGGTGGTGCGCGGATTGCCGTACTCGGAGAGCACGGTCTTTTTCACCACGCCCTTTTTGGTGCAGAACAGCAGGAACTGATCGTCCGAGAATTCCCGCACCGGCACCAGCGACGCGGTGCGCTCGTCGGGCTTGATGGCGATGCAGGACAGGACCGGCTTGCCCCGCGCCGCCCGGGCGGCCTGCGGAATCTCGTGCACCTTGAGCCAGTAGCAGTGGCCGTTGGTGGTGAAGAACATCACGTAATCATGAGTCGACGCGATGAACAGGTGCTCGACCCAGTCGTCTTCCTTGGTGTGGGCGGCGGTCACGCCCCGGCCGCCCCGGCGCTGGCGCCGGTACGCGGACACCGGCAGGCGCTTGATGTAGCCCGAATGCGAAACCGTGATCACCATGTCCTCTTCGGCGATCAGATCTTCGATGGAGAACTCGCCCTGGTCCGCGACGATCTCGGTGCGGCGCTTGTCGCCGAATCCGTGCGAGACCTCGCCCAGCTCCTCTTTCAGGATCTTCATCCGGCGGGGCTTGGAACCGAGGATCTCCTTGCACTCCTTGATGAACTTGCGGACGTCCTTCAGCTCCTCCTCGAGCTTGTTGATCTCGAGGGCGGTGAGCCGCGCCAGGCGCATGTTCAGGATTTCCGCGGCCTGCCGCTCGGAGAGCTTGAACCGCTTGCGGAGAGCGGCGTCGGCGGTGGGCGTGTCCTTCGACTTCCGGATGATGCGGATGACCTCGTCGATGTGATCGACGGCGATCTTCAGGCCTTCGAGGATGTGCTCCCGGTCCTGGGCCCGCTTGAGCTCGAACTCGGTCCGGCGGACGATGACGTCGTGCCGATGGTCGATGAAGTTCTGCAGGATCTCCTTCAGCGTCAGCTCTTTGGGCACGCCGTCCACGAGCGCCAGCATGATGGCGCCGAAGGTGGTCTGCATGGCGGTGTGCTTGTAGAGCTGATTCAGCACCACGGCGGGAACCGCGTCCCGCTTCAGCTCGATGACCATCCGCATTCCCTCGCGGTCCGAATGGTCCTCGATGTTCGAAATCCCCTCGAGCTTCTTGTCCATCACCAGGCCGGCGATCTGCGTGATCAGGGTCGCCTTGTTGACCTGATAGGGCAGCTCCGTCACCACGATCTGCAGCCGGCCCGACGACTTCTCCTCGATGGCGGCGCGGGCCCGCACCACGATCCGCCCCCGGCCCTTTTCGTAGCAGTCCTTGATGCCGTCACGCCCGTAGATGATCGCGCCGGTGGGGAAATCGGGACCCCGGACGAACTTCCGGAGGTCCTTGACCGCCGCGTCGGGATTGTCGACCAGATGATTGATGGCCTGCACCACCTCGCCCAGGTTGTGCGGCGGGATGTTGGTCGCCATGCCCACCGCGATGCCGGCGGCGCCGTTGACGATGAGGTTGGGGATCTTGGACGGCAGGACGGTCGGCTCCTGGAGCCGGTCGTCGAAGTTGGGGATGAACGCGACGGTGTTCTTGTCGATGTCCTCCAGCAGCGTCATCGCGATCTTGGTGAGCCGCGCTTCGGTGTAGCGGTAGGCGGCCGCGGGATCGCCGTCGACGGAGCCGAAGTTTCCCTGCCCGTCCACCAGCGGATAGCGCAGGGAAAAGTCCTGTACCATCCGCACCAGTGCGTCGTAGACCGACATGTCGCCGTGCGGGTGGTACTTGCCCAGCACGTCGCCGACGACGGTGGCGCTCTTCTTGTACGGGCGGCCCGGCACCAGGCCAAGCTCGTGCATGGCGTAGAGAATCCGGCGGTGGACCGGCTTCAAGCCGTCGCGCACGTCGGGCAGCGCGCGCTGGACGATCACGCTCATCGAATAGTCGAGGAACGATTCCTTCAGCTCGTCTTCGATGAGGCGCGGAAGAATGCGTTCGCGGGCGTTGGGTGCAGTCATTAAAACCGGGGGTCAGGTGTCAGGGGTCAGGGGCCTGGAAAAGCGGCCTAAGTCCCTAAAAGCTAACCACTTAGGTGGTGAAAGGCAACGAAAAAATGACCCCTAAAGCGGGGTGGGGGGCGCACTTACGGGACGACTGGATTCGGGGCGTGCCGAAGCAGTCGCGGGCATCTCCACCGCGACCTTCCCCAGCTGCTCGGCGCGGTCGAGGTAGGCGTAGGCGTCGCGGATCTGCTCGAACGGAAATACGCGGTCGACAATGGGCCGCAAACGCCCCGCAGCCAGCTCCGCCACCACCTCGGCGTATTCCGCGTCGTTGCCCATGGTCGATCCCAGAATCGAGTACTGACCCCAGAACAGCCGGCGCACGTCGGTCACCAGCATGGGCCCGGTCGTGCCGCCGCAGGTCACCACCCGGCCGCCTTTCGCCAGCACCCGGATGGACTTTTCCCACGTCGCTTCCCCGACATTTTCGACGACCACGTCCACGCCGTGCTTGTCGGTGAGCGCGCGCACTTCCCTGGGCACATCCTGGCGCGCGTGGTTCAGCGTGACGTCGGCGCCGAGCTCGCGCGCCCGCACCAGCTTCGCGTCGGATGACGAGGTGGCGATCACCCGCGCGCCCAGCTGCTTCGCGATCCGCAGCGCGGTGAGCGAGACGCCCCCACCGATGCCCCAGACCAGCACCCACTCGCCCGGCTTGACCCGCGCCCGCGTGGTCACCATCCGCCACGCCGTCAGCGTGACCAGCGAGAACGCCGCCGCGTCGGTCCACGAGAGCGCGGGTGTCACTGCGGGAATGGCGACGACATTGGGCTCGGGCAGGAGCATCGCGGCGCAGAGGGTGCCGGGCAGGTGCTCGCCCAGGATCTTGTACTTGATGCAGAGGGAGTGCTCGCCCGCGCGGCAGTACTCGCAGGTCCGGTCCGGCACCCCCGGATTGATCATCACCCGGTCGCCCGGCTTCACCCGGGTGACCCCCGGTCCGGTGGCATCGATGACCCCCGCGCCGTCGGCGCCCACGATATGCGGGAACTGGTACTCGACGCCCGGCAGCCCGTCGACCACGAAGAGATCGAGGTGATTGAGCGCCGCGGCGCGGAGGGATATGCGGACCTGTCCCGGGCCGGGGGGCCCGGGATCCGGAACCTCCGCCACGGTCAGCCGGTCGAGGCCGCCGACGCCGGTGAGGACGGCCGCGCGCACGCGCTGGGGAGCGTCAGGGCTGAGGCAGGAACGCCGGAGACAGCATCTGCTCGTTGGGCGACACCGGGACCGGGACCGCCGCCCCCCCGCCCACCGGCTGTACGTAGACCTGCAGGCGACCCCGCCGGCCCTCGGCATTGACGAGCAGCGCCAGGAGATCGCCTGAAGGAGATACGCCGAACCCGAAGATCGCGAGATCGGTGCCGGAGAGCGGAGTCACCTGTCCGGTGGCGAGATCGGCTTTCACCACCTGGGTCACGTCGCGCCCGTTGTCCTTGCGCTGGACCAGGTAGGCCAGGGTGCCGTCCTTCAGGAAGTGCGGCTCCAGCTCACGCTGGCCCGCGCCTTTGATGAAGGCGCGCTGATTGGTGCCGTCCCGCGCCATCAGCCAGATGTGCGGGATCTTGTTCTCGCGGTTGGAAATGAACGCGATGGTCTGGCCGTCCGGGGACACCGAAGGCTGCCGGTTGCCCCCCGAGTCGGTGAGGATCTTGAGCCCGGTGCCGTCGACGTTCACGGTCCAGATCTGCTCCGGGCCGTCCTTCTTCCCTTCCCGGGTCGACTGGAACACCACGCTCTGGCCGTCGGCGGCGAAGGCCGGCCGGCTGTCGGGCTGCTGCCGGTTGGTGAGGCGGGCGCGGTTGGTCCCGTCCGCATCCATCAGATAGAGCTGGGCGATGCCGTCGCGCGTCGAGACGAACGCGATCTTCGAGCCGTCGGGAGAGAAGGCGGGCTCCGACTCGGCACCGGAGTCGGCGGTGACGCGCCGCAGCTCCGTGAGGCTCGAGCGCTCGAGCGAAAAGAGGTGGTACTTGTCTCCCCCGCCCCGATTGAGCGATACCACGATCTCGCCCTGCACGAACACCACCGTGGATGAGCTCTTGCCGCCCGGCGCCGTCGCGCTGATCCGCGCCCGGCCGTAGCCGATGGCCGTGACGTCTCCCTGCGCGGTCACGGTGGCCACCGACGCCTGATCGGAGAACCAGGTCAGGCCGGTGGCCGGGCCGAGGACGGTCCCGGCGTCGTTGGTGAACTCGGCCTTGAGGGAATACTTCCCGCCCGCGCGCAGGCCCAGGCGCGCCGCCGAGAGATGCACGGAGCCCGCGATCACCGACACGTTCCACACGGCCTGCAGGCCGACTCCGGGTCCCCGCACCGTGAGAGTCGTCTTGCCCACCTTCAGGCCGGTCAGGAGGCCCGTCCCGGTGTCGAACGAGACGAGCGTCGAGTCCCCGACGATCCAACGGAGGGGAGCCTCGGGTACCGCGACGCCGCCGGCTGCCAGCGGGTGCGCCACGAACTTCGCGCTGGCCGACAAAGGCACCTCCACCTCTTTCTGGAGCGTCGGAGAGACCGCGAGGGTCTCCACCGTCCGGTGGACGTGGATGCTGACGGTCTTGTTCTGCAGCAGCCCCTGCACCTGGAGGACCGCGTCACCGGGCCCCACCGCGCGCAGCACGCCGTCCAGGGTGACGGTGGCCACGGCGGGGACGCTCGAGGCCCACTGCATCTGCAGCGGCGACACCACCCGGTTTCCCTGCGACGGCACTACAGCGTGCAGGGTGTCGGCGTCGCCGGGTGACAGGAAGATCGGACCCGTCTGATCGATCGCGAGGTCGGCCGCCTGGACCACCACCGGCGCGGTGGCGGTCAGCCCGGCGGCCGAGGTGACCTGAATGGTCCCTTGACCTGGAGAGAGCGCGACGACGGTCCCGTTATGATCGATGCTCGCAATCGTGGTCGTCAGGGAATTCCACGTCACGCGAACGGGCGCCGCGGCGGACCCGTCGTCCTTCAACGCCCGCGGCGCCAGCCGGGTGTTCTCGGACGGGAGCAGAAAGATCTGCGCGGGCACGATGCGCAGCGCCGTTGCGGTTCCCGTCCCCGGCGGCTGCCCGAAGAACGGGTCGACCCCGGGTTGCTCCGTGGGCGCAGGCGGTGTGGTCGATTGAGCCGCCGGCTGGCTCGGCGCCGGGGAAGACGCGGGAGTAGTCGGCGGCGGCGCGGCCGATGCCGGGCCCGGAGCCACCGTGATGGTCGACAGCCCGGTGCGGCGCCCCGACGAGGCCTCGATGATCGCTACCCCGGCCGCCAGGCCGGTCACGGTACCGTTGACGTCCACCTTGGCCAGCTGAGGGCTGCGTGAGACCCAGGTGATCTTGGCGGTGGGGATCACGTTACCGATGCGATCGAACGCGGTGGCCAGGAGGCCGGTGCGCTCCCCGACCTTTATGCTCACCGCGCCCGGGGCCACCTGCACCTCGGCCACATTCTGGCCGCGGAGGGGCCCGACGGCAGCCAAAGTGATGAATGTGGCGGTGGTGTAGAGGCGGCGGAAGTTCATGGCGGGCCAAACGTTAGCCCATGCCAAAAGCCTTGTCAACCGAACCGACTTGCCAGACCCAAGGTCGCGGGTAAGCTACAGGCCGCGCCCCGCCAACACCCAGCAAGGAGACCGACGATGACGCAGAACACCCCTGTGGAGAGCGGCTGGAGCGGTCCGGGGATGATGGAGCCGCTCTTCCCGGCGCCAACGCCCATGGCGCCGGAACCGATGACCTTCGACCCCATGCCGATGGAGACCGCCGCTCCGGCTTCCCGGAAGCCCAGGAAGAAAGCGAAGAAGAAAAAGGCGGCCAAGGGAAAAAAGAAGACCAAGAAGACGAAGGCAAAGAAGTCGACGAAGAAGAAGGGCAAGAAGGCCAAGAAGGGCAAGCGCCGCTAGAAGACTTCCACGATGACGCCCGGGAGCCCGTCTCGAAGCATGCGGGCCATGACTTCGAGACGCTCCCTGGGCACCCACGCCGGTGCGTAGAGCTGCACTCGATCCGGATCGGCCCGCACCACCAGGTCTCGCCACGCCTCGAACGTTCCCGCGTCCAGGCGTCGCAGTGCGTCCCGGACGGACGGCACTCCGCCGCGCAGACCATTCGACAACACCGCGACGCGGGCGGACGGCGCGAGCGCGTCCTTCGCGGCCAGTACGCGATCGATCACCACGGCAAACCGGGGATGCAGGGTGGGCTCGCCGTTCCCGGACAGCGCGATCCAGTCGGGCGGCTGCGGCAGGCGGACGAGGGCCCGTCGGACACCCTGCGCCACTTCGTCCGGAGACGGCCACCGGGTTCCGGACAGCGGCCGGGTGATGGGCCCGCACTCGCAGCAAAGGACTCCTTCGGCGCGTGGGGTCGGGCCGAGGATGGGCGGGGGCGGGGTTGCGCGAGCCATGCCGGAAGGTACGTTCTGCCCACACCTTATCGAGAGGCCGTGGTGCCAGGTCTCAAGTTCCTCCCGTTGCTCGTCCTCGTCGCCTGTACAGCTCCCGCCCCCCCGGCCGCCGGCGATCCGCCGGCCGAAGTCACCGCGATGCTCGCCCGCTCGGCCGCCGACTGGAACCACGGAGACCTCGCCGGGTTCATGGGAGACTACGCGCACGACAGTCTGACCTCGTATCTCTCGGGAGCCCGCTTCACGCATGGATGGCAGCCGCTCTTCGATCATTATCAGGCGGCGTACTTCGCGCCCGGCAAGCATCGCGACTCGCTCACCTTCGACGACGTGCACGTGCGGGTGCTGGCGCCCGGTGTGGCCTTCGCCACCGCGCACTTCTACCTGCATCGAGGGGATTCTCTCACCGCCAGCGGTCCCTTTACGCTGATCCTGATGAAGGACGGAGACCGGTGGCACATCGTGCACGATCACACGTCTTCGGACCCCAAACCGTGACCCGCCTGACCTGCGTCGCCGCTGCCGCGGCCGCTCTGTTCACCTCCGCGTGTCAGGCACCCGGAAAGGGCGTGATCGCGCTCGAAGGCGCCACCCTCATCGACGGATCGGGCGGGCCACCGGTGCGGGACGCGCTCGTGCTCATCCGCGGGGGCCGCATCGAAGCGGTCAGCCAGGTCAACGAGATTCACGTGCCCCGCGGCGCCCAGCGGATCAGTCTCATCGGCAAGACCATCATCCCCGGGCTGATCGACT
>DATMOQ010000434.1:0-6924 GCA_035568195.1 Gemmatimonadales bacterium | reverse complement strand
AGGGTCAGCCGGCGCCCCGAGAAGGTCAACTCCCCCGGCTCCCGACGGAAACCGGGGGCCCCGGGTACTTCCGCACGTTCGGTATTCCCGTGCTCCGGGGTCGGGGATTCCTCGCGTCCGATCGCGACTCGACGCCCCGCGTCGTGGTCGTCAGCCAGACCGCCGCCCGGATGCTGGGGTTGGGGAACGATCCCGTCGGGCGACGCATTCGCCTCGCCGGAGACAGCGCCGATCCCTGGCGGACCGTTGTCGGAGTCGCGGGGGACATCCACTACCGCGCTCTGCGAGCGGCGCCTCCAACCATCTTTTTGCCGGCCCGGCAGTGGTTCTTCCAGGGCATCTTCGCCGTACGCACCGCCGGCCCGTTATCGGCGCTACTGCCGGCCATGCGGCAGGCGCTGCGGGAAGCGCTTCCGGGTGCCACCCTGGTCCGCACCGAGACGATGGATGACCTGCTCGGTGGGCAGCTCTCGGTCCCGCACCTTTCGGCATCCCTGTTCAGCGGCTTCGGTGCCAGCGCGCTGGTCTTGACCGCCCTCGGGCTATTCGGTGTGGTTGGCGCAACGGTACGGGAACGAACCCACGAGCTGGGTGTGCGAGCGGCTCTGGGGGCGACGCCGAACCGCATTCGGGGATTGGTCGTCGGCCAGGCCCTGGCACTCTCGGCGACCGGGGCGGTCGTGGGCGTGGCCCTCGCCTTCCTGGTCATGCGCTTTCTGGGTGCGCTGCTCTTCGAAATCAAACCCCTCGACCCGCTGACGCTGCTCGGAGCGGGCACCGTCCTTCTCGGAACGGCGTGGATCGCGGCTCTGATCCCGGCGCACCGCGCCACGCGGATCGACCCGGCCCAGGCGCTGCGGGGTCCTTAGGCCGGCTCCACCGACTCACGTTTCCCCGCCACTGGGCGGTTCTCGCCGGCTGGTTGGCGGAATCCCCCTGCCGTCTGCGCCGCGTCGAATCCAGAATCCTCCCGGAGTCTTGAACGGCCTGCTTCACCCACTCTTCGGGGAGGACAACATGAATACCGCTCGTGTGTGCTTGCTCACTTTCGGCGTCGCGGCCGTCGCGGCGTGTTCGCAGCAAGCGATGCCCACCGCGACCCGTGCGCCGCGCGCCCTCCGCGCCGATTTCGCCGACAACCCCTCGTCTCCGTCAACTATCGTGATCCGTCGTGACGGCATTCCCGTCCGCGTCATCACGACCGACACCACGCAAGGACTCATGGCCATACACGGACCCGTCGACGTACCGGTATGCACGAATGCCACAACCCGCGATTCGGTGGACGGCCAGCAGATCCTGACCCCCTCCGACGCCCAGGGCATCCGGTTGCTCCTGCAGGCATCCCAGTCGCACGTCGAGATCTACAATGGCATCAACCTCGCCGCCGTCTTTCCCTTCGTGGCGTCGAGCTTCTGCAACTTCGTGGCCACCACTCCAAAGGCGTATGAGGGCATTGTTGCGTACCACGTCAATCTCGGCAGCTCCATGACCTCGTTCCGGTGGGAGGGTGATGTCACCCGCGTCTCCGATGGAGCGACGTTCCATTACGTCGAAAACCAGGACGTCGTCGCGACCGGCAAGACCACCTCGTCCTACATCCGGATCCAGGGGAACGGGGGAAACTGACGGACCGGACTTGAGCGACCGTGGGGGCCGGTTTCGGTGCCACCGGCCCCCCAGCGGCGAAATACGGCAGTTCACAGGTCTTTTCGTGTCATTCACGGCCCCGCCGTGACCCTTCCCGCGGACACGTAGTATTCTCCGGCATCTTCGAGACCCACCCCGAAGCCTTGAGGAGCCTCGTACCCCCGATGGCAGTGGCATCTGGATTGCCCGCACTCGACGCGGCCGCACCAGCGGACCGGCCCAGCGCCCGCGTTTCGTGGAAGCTGATACTCGGCATTTGGACCGCGTACGGCCTGCTGGCATCCGCCCAGCAGGACCTCCTGGCCTTCATGAACGGTCGGCACGTTTCGGTCTGGTCCGGCCTCGCCTTGCAGGTTCCCCAGGCGTGGTGCTGGGCGGCTCTGACCCCACTGGTGTTCTGGCTGGGACGGCGGCTGCCTCTTCGGGGCCCCGGGTGGCCACTTCGGGTGTTGGTGCATATCCTGATCGCAGCGGTCCTGGTGTTCCTCGTTGATTCGTTCTTTGCCTTTTACACGCCGATCGTCGATCCCACCTACGTGGCCACGGCCCCGCTCCTGCGACGGGCCGTCCGGACGTTCGCGTGGTTCTTTGCCGTCGACAGCGTGCTCTATTGGGGGATCCTCGCGCTCGGCATAGCGGTCGACGAGGCGGCTCAATCCCGCGCGCGAGACCTGCAGCGGTCCGAGCTCGCGGGCCAGCTGGCGACGGCCCGATTGTCGGCCCTGAAAATGCAGCTCCATCCCCATTTCCTCTTCAATGCGCTGCACACGGTTGGAGCGCTGGTGCGTACCGGGGACCGCGCACCGGCGGTCCAGGTCGTGGCGCGATTGGGCGATCTTCTCCGCACGATGCTGGACACCGCCATGACGCAGGAAGTGCCCCTGCGGGAAGAGTTGGACTTCATCAAGGGGTATCTGGACATCGAACAAATCCGGTTCCAGGATCGCCTGTCCGTCCGGTGGGAGGTGGAGAATGGCGTCCTGGATATCATGGTTCCCCATATGATTCTGCAGCCGCTGGTCGAGAATGCCCTGCGTCATGGCATCACCCCCCAGGAAGCCGGGGGCGTGCTGGTGATCGCTGCCCAGGCCCGGGACGGGGGCCTGGAATTGACGGTGACGGACAACGGCCATGGCCTTTCCCAAGGCCGCCCGGAATCGCCCACCGGAGTGGGGCTGGCGAACACGCGACTCCGCCTGGCGCAGCTCTACGGAAGCGCCGCGCGGCTCGACGTGACGGACGTCCCTCCCGAAGGAGTACAGGCCCGCGTCGTGGTTCCCCTGCGCGGGAGGGCCGCACCGTGAGGAGGTTTTGGCCATGAAGCCCATCGACGCGTTGATCGTGGATGACGAACCCGCCGCCCGCAACGCCCTGCTGCACCTGCTCCGCCAGGACCCGGAGATCGTGCTCAGTCGCCCCTGCGAGAATGGACGGGAAGCGGTACGCGCCATCAGGGCGCACCACCCGGAGCTGGTCTTTCTGGATGTCCAGATGCCCGGCTTGGATGGGTTTGGCGTCCTCCGGGAAATTGAACGGAAGGATCTGCCGGTCGTCGTCTTCGTCACGGCATACGACCGGCATGCGCTCCACGCCTTCGAAGTGCATGCCGTCGACTATCTCCTGAAGCCGTTCAGTGACGCCCGGTTCCTCGAGGCACTGACCGTGGCAAAGACTCAGGTCCGCCAGCGCCGGCTCGGTGAGCTCGGACAACAGGTCGCCGCGCTGATCTCGGCGTCGCCCGCGGCCGCGGCGGGTCCCTCCGGCGCCGTCGACGCACCGGATTCCGGCCTCCGCGACCTGGAGCCACTCTTGATTCGCGTGGACGGCCGCATCGCCCGGGTCCGCACCGAGAGCATCGACTGGATCGATGCCGACGGCGACAGCGTGCGCGTCCGCGTCGGAGAAACCTCCTATCCGCTCCGAACCTCGATGGACAAGCTGGAGCAGGAGCTCGACGCCATGCAGTTCGTCCGCATTCACCGCTCGACGATCGTGAACGTCGAGCGCATCAGGGAATTGCGGCTGTGCTACCCCGGGGAGTACGTCGCGGTGCTGCATGACGGCACCACCCTCAAGGTCAGCCGCAATCGACGGGAGCTTCTGGAGTCCCGTCTCGGCCGAAAAGTGTGACGTCGAGGAGAGTTCCCGACGTTCCACCGAAGGGGTTTTAGCAACCGTTCGGCTTCGAAAACCTGCCAGCTAGAGAATCTCCCTGTCGCCCCCCAGGACTCGCGCCGTAGGCTACCCGCGTAACGGCGTCTCCGGATTCGGGCGCCGGCAACCTTGCCACAGGGGAGGTTCATCATGTCCAGCCTCGTCAGACGTTTCACGCAGCAGTTTGGGATCGGGCTCGCACTTCTGGCGATCGTGTGTTTCCCTGGAGGGTCGGCTTCAGCGCAACAGACAACCGGGAAGATTCAAGGCACCGTGACGAATCAAGCGGGTGAAGCGGTCGCCAAGGCTCAGGTGATCGTGGTCGGTACCGCGTTCGGCGCCGTCAGCGACGACAAGGGTTATTACTTCATCAACAACGTGCCGGCGGGGACCTACACCCTCCGGGCCCAGTTCATCGGTTACGCGCCGACCGACCTGACCGGCGTCCGCGTGCTGGGGAGCCAGACCCTCACGCAGAATTTCCCCATGAAGCCGTCCGCGGTGGTGGTGGGCGGCATCAACGTGGTCGCGGCGGCCAACCCCATCGTCCCCCGCGACGAAACAGCCACCAAATCCATCATCTCGGGCGAGACGATCAACAGCCTGCCCATCGACAATGTGCGAACGGCGCTGGCGCTCACGCCCGGCGTGGTCGAGTCCGGCAATGGGTCGGGTCTGTCCATCCGCGGCGGCCGGCCCGGTGAGGCGAACGTCTACGTCGACGGCGCGCCCGTCCGCAGCGCCAACGCCGGGGTTCAGGGCATCCAGGTGCAGACGAACGCCATCGAGGAGGCGTCGGTCACGACGGGGGCGTTGCCGGTCCAATTCGGCGATGCGCAGTCGGGCGTGATCTCCTTCACCACCAAGGCGGGCGGCGAGAAGTTTTCAGGTTCCCTGTCGGCGCTGACCGACGGTCTCCAGAGCAGCGCGTACTCGAACGGCTTGAGCCGGTTCGAAGGGTCGCTCGGCGGCCCGGTGCCCGGCGTGAACAACCTCCGGTTCTTCTTGTCCGGGGTCGCGCAGGGCCAGACCAGCTGCGGCAACACCATCGGCACCCTGACCTCCGGCGTGCAGTGCCTCGGGCGTGAGTACGGCGCCGGTGACGTTCCGAACTACGCCTTGGCGGGCATCGATACGGTGCTGACGGTATTCCCGGGTGGCGGGCTCGGATCGCAGCGAGTGGCGCTGCCCCGGTTCGTCCAGTACGGCGGGCAATGCAATCCGTCCCAGAACGACGGATTCGCCTGTCAGGGCACCCGTCTACCCGACAATTGGGCGACCACCACCAATCTGCAGGGGAAGCTCACGTACTTCTATGGGTCGGGGTCGAGCATCGCCGTTTCGGGTCTCTCCAACAGCCAACAGTATCGGAATTCCCCGGGGACCGACGTCGGCGATCCCCTGCGCTATACCGGGCAGCACAACTGGCAGCGGACCGGGACGCTGAACTGGAACCACCAGATCTTCAAGTCGAGCGACCGGGCACTGTCGTTCAACCTGATCGGGTCCTACAGCACCAACCAGACCATCTCCGGAGTCCTCGATCCCACCAGCGAGCTCGGTTCCCGCAATCCGACGGGCGGGTTCGAGTTCAACACGTTGCAGTTCGGCGCCTTCAACGATTTCGCCAACCAGTTCTTCAGCGACCCCGACCAGATCGTCAAGAACCTGCGGACCAACTCCGGCTTGCGGACCCCCCTGCTGGGCCAGACCCAGTTCAGCGCCATCCAGTCGGGCCGGGTGAATCCGTACGCGATGTCGAGCGGCAACTGGTATACGGCCGGGCTCGGCAACTCCGTTCCGTTGCTCTATAAGGAGTCCAGGGCGTACGGATCGGCCAACGTCGACTGGCAGGCCAACCGGTACCACCGCTTCACGTTCGGCGGCGAGCTGCGCTTGAACGACGTGGCCAGCTATGCCAGCGGCCTGATCAACCAGATCTTCATGAACGCCTACCACGACAAGCCTACCAACGGCGCGCTGTGGGCGTCGGACCGGCTCGACCTGGGTGACGTGGTGATCGACCTGGGGATGCGGTACGACTATTTCCACTGCAACTGCCTCTTCTCCAACACCCCGGCCTTTACGTTCAACGATCCCGGCTGGAGCCCGCTGGCCGCGACCAACCCAGCGTCCTATGACAGCTCGGTGGCGCGCGTGTTCACGCCAGGCGCGGTCCACAGCACGCTGAGCCCGCGCGTCGGGGTCTCCTTCCCGATCACGGATCAGACGGACTTCCACCTGTCCTATTCACATCAGGTGCAGTCCCCCGACATCAACACTTTGCTGCAAGGGATCAATTCTGACCTGTCATTTACGAACGCGAACGACCGGTTCGGGCGGGACGTCGGGTTCGGCAAGACCATCCAGTTCGAGTTCGGCGTCCGGCACGCGTTTAATCCGGACCTGGTGCTCGACGTGTCGGCGTATAACAAGAGCAAGGTGTCCGACCTGTCGTACCGGATCTTCAACTTCAACGATCCGACCAATTGCAGCACCGTCGGCGGGGTGCGGACCTGCCGGCAGCTGACGATCAACGTCCTGACCTCGGCCGACTTCGGCTACGACCGCGGCGTCGATATGAAGCTCGACCGGCGGATCGGCACCTGGCTCCAGGCCACCGTGGCGTACACCTACGAAGTCGCGGCCGGAACGGGGTCCAACCCCTTCACATTTCTCAACACGAACGCGCGGTCGATTTCGGGCGTGACCGGTACGGTGCTGCCCCCCGCCGAACAGGCGCGGGCGGTGGATGATCAGCGCACGCACAACCTCGTGGGCGCGTTGTCGTTCAACGTGCCGCAGGGTTGGCAGCAGGGCACTACGGTGGGGAACATCTTCAAGGACGTGAGCGCTTTCGTCACGTTCCGGGTGCTGTCGGGCCTCCCCTATACGCCGCTGAACAACTCGGGTGGCGGGCAGACGGCGCCGGGCACCAACTTCGGACTGACGGCGAACTCGTCCGGTGACGCGAATTCGGCCACGACGCCGTGGACCAAGTACCTGGATCTCCGGTTGAACAAGGCGTTGAAGTTCGGCCGGCTGGACGTGACGATGTTCGCGGACATCCGGAACCTGTTCAACTGGAAGAACATCACGGGGCTGTTCGCCGAGACCAAC
>DATMOQ010000433.1:0-6090 GCA_035568195.1 Gemmatimonadales bacterium | reverse complement strand
GGTGCTGGGTGGGATGAACCTGACGACCAGGCAACGGGTCGCCGGGGTTTGGGGATTCTGAGATCGCTTATTAGCGTAGAGCGCGGGTGACCCTTGGAGGGGCCATGAGCAGGCGAGCGCGGACGCTGGCTGGTTTTCTGGTGCTGTGCGCAGCGACGGCGGTTCGGGCTCAAACCCCCGCACCGGCACCGGCGCGAGCGGCGGAGCCCACCGAAACACCTACTCGTTTCGAAGCGAGCTTTTTCGGCTCGTACACCCGATACGACCATGCCTTCCTCTTGAAGAACACCATCGGGGGCGGGGCCCGGATCGGGTACCTCATCACTCCGAACTTCGAAATCGAGTTCGAAGCACTCCTCGAGGCACCCCAGACGCCGGCGGGATCTCCGTCGGAGGTCTCTCCCATCTTCGGCGGCGGCTCGCTGATCCTCAATCTCCCCGCGAGCAGTGCGCTGACGCTGTACGGCGCCGCCGGCTACACGCGCCAGGACTTCGGAGGGTCGGCTCCCTATCGCTTCTCGGATGGCGGACCCCACGGGGCCCTCGGCGCCCGGTTCTTCCTGGGGCAGCACGTCGCCGTGCGGGTGGAAGGGCGCGAGATCTACGTGCCGTCCAGCAATTCGACGTTCTCGAGCTCGGCCTACCATTTCGTGGCGTCACTCGGGCTGTCGATGTTCCAGGCGGGGAGCCCGGTCCATCTCAAGGACTCGGACGGAGACGGCGTCGCCGACAAGTACGACAAGTGTCCCAACACGCCCATCGGCGCCGTGGTGGACAAAGTCGGCTGCCCTATCGACTCGGACAAGGACGGCGTGCCCGACGGCATCGACAAGTGTCCGAACACGCCGGTGGGGGCCACGGTGGACGCGGTGGGCTGTCCCATCGACTCGGATCACGACGGCGTGCCCGACGGCATCGACAAGTGTCCGAACACGCCGGTGGGCGCCACGGTCGACTCGGTGGGTTGCCCCAGCGACTCGGACAAAGACGGCGTGCTCGATGGGATCGACAAGTGCCCCAACACGCCCATCGGCGCGGTAGTCGACGCGACGGGGTGCCCGATCGATTCGGACAAGGACGGCGTCCCCGACGGCATCGACAAGTGTCCCAATACGCCCCTCGGAGCCGTGGTCGACTCGGTGGGCTGCCCCATCGATTCGGACCATGACGGTGTCCCCGACGGCATCGACAAGTGTCCCAACACGCCGCCCGGAACCAAGGTCGACGCGACGGGTTGCCCGGCGCTGCCGGCGCTCGACTCCGACGGAGACGGCGTGCCCGATGCGATCGACAAGTGTCCCAACACACCCCGGGGCATGCCGGTGGACGCGAAGGGCTGCCCGATTCTCTTCCAGGTGCAGCCGCCTCCCGCGGGCGCGCCTCCGGGTACTCCGGCGCCGCGGCCCACGTACGTGCTGAAGGGCGTCACCTTCCAGACCGGGAAGTCGGTGCTGACACCGACGTCATACGCCAATCTCGACCAGGTGGCGGACGTGCTGATCGCCAACCCGGACATCAAGATCGAGATCGCGGGCTACACGGATAACACCGGATCCCGCTTGGTCAACACGCGCCTGTCGGCGGCGCGGGCGTTCGCGGTGCGCGCGTATCTCGCCCGGAAGGGTGTGTCGCCGCTCCGCATGGTCGCGCGCGGGTACGGCCCGGCGAATCCGGTGGCTCCCAACACCACGACGGCGGGCCGGGCGCAGAACCGCCGCGTGGAACTCCACAAGCTTCCCTGACCCCCAGCTCGGGGCGGCGGCACCGGTCGCGTTCGGTGCCCCGCCCCGATATGTTTCGCCCCCACTAGCTCCTCTCGGAACGGATCACCGATGCTCACCCTCCGGCGCTCGATACCGGGGCTCGCAGTCCTCGCCGCGGTTCTCGCCGTGGTTCCGGCCTCTCCCCTGGCCGCCCAGCGCCCTCGCCCCAAACGCGCCGCGCCGCCGGCCCGTCATGCGCCCGCCCGGACGATTCCGACGCCCCGGTCCATCCTCGGATTCGAGCCCGGTGACGACCGCAAGCTCCCGGATTGGCCCCTGCTGGTCCGCTATTACCGCGCGCTGGCCGATGCGAGCGACCGGGTGGATCTACGGGAGCTCGGGAAAACCACGCTGGGAGCGCCCTTTCTCGCGCTGGTGATCTCGAGCCCGCAGAATCTGAAGCGGCTCGAGCACTTCCGGGCCATCAACGCCCGCCTCGCCGATCCGCGAACCCTGGGCACGAACCACGACGCCGAGCTGGCGCTGCACGACGGCCGGACGGTGGTGCTGGTGACCTCGGGCGTGCACTTCAACGAAGTGGGCGGGCATCTCTCGCCGGTGGCGCTCGCCTATCGCCTCGCCACGGACACCAGCGCGGCCACGCGGGCGATCCTGGACAACGTCATTCTCTGGCTGGTGCCGTCCCTCAACCCCGACGGCGTCACCATCGTGAGCAAGTGGTACAACCGGACCCTGGGGGGTCCTTCGGAGGGAAGCCAGCCGCCCGAGCTCTACCACCACTACGTGGGCCACGATCTCAACCGGGACTGGTACCAGTTCACGCAGGTCGAGACGCAGCTGGTGGCGGACTCGCTCTACGCCACGTGGCACCCGCAGATCGTGATGGACCTGCACCAGCAGGGCCAGAACGGATCGCGGCTGTTTCTTCCTCCGTACCTCGACCCCATCGAGCCCAACGTCGATCCGCTGCTGGTGGACGGCGACAACGCGCTGGGAAGCGCCATGGCGTGGACGCTCGCGGGTCAGGGCCGGACCGGGGTGGCCATCAACAGTCTGTACGACGCCTGGACGCCGTCGCGCGCGTTCGCGCACTACCACGGCGCGGTGCGGATCCTCTGCGAAGCCGCGAGCGCCGAGCTGGCGACGCCGGTCGAGATTCCGTTCGATCAGCTGTCGGCCGCCGGTCGCGGCTTCAACCCCCGGGAGCGTTCGTGGAACTTCCCGCATCCGTGGCCGGGCGGCCGGTGGAGCATCCGGGACATCGTCGGCTATCAGACCGATGCCACGTATGCACTGCTCGAGAACGCGGCGTCGGATCGGGCCCGGTGGCTCTCCGACTTCCTGACCGTGGGATGGCGCGGCGTGCGCGGGTGGCGCGGATGGCCGTACGCGTACGCCATTCCCCGGCAGCAGGACTCCATCGCCCTGGCGACCCTGTTCTCGGTTTTCCATCACGGGGGCGTCGAGGTCCGCACCGCGACCCAGGCGTTCAGCTCCGGGGGCCAGCGATTCGCGGCGGGTACGTACATCGTGACCCTGCGTCAGCCGTACGCCGCGCTCGCGAAGACCCTGCTCGAGCCCCAGGCCTATCCCGATCGGCGGCAGTTCCCCGGCGGGCCACCTGAGCGACCGTACGACGTCACGGCCAACACGCTCCCGCTGCTGCTGGGCCTCACCGCCACGCCCCTCGCCGAGGAGCCCGCCCGCTTCCAGCTCTCGGCGCCCATCGCCCCTCCGCGCGCGACGCCGGGGTACCCCGGGTTCGCCGCCGGGGAGTCACCCCGGGTGGCGGTGTACCGGTCGTACGACGCGACGATGGACGAAGGCTGGACCCGCTGGGTGTTCGACACGTGGAAGGTGCCTTACGTCTCGATCGTCGATTCGACGGTGCGGGCCGGGAGCCTGCGGGCCCGGTTCGACGTCATCGTGCTTCCGGACGAGTCGCCCCACGGGCTGCTCGAGGGCCTGCCGTCCCCCCGGTATCCCGCCGCGTACGCCGGGGGACTG
Source organism: Gemmatimonadales bacterium (assembly GCA_035568195.1). Lineage (GTDB taxonomy): Bacteria > Gemmatimonadota > Gemmatimonadetes > Gemmatimonadales > GWC2-71-9 > 40CM-2-70-7. The sequence continues at coordinate 2,359 of DATMOQ010000433.1, read as the reverse complement.
GGATCGGCCGGCGTCGATGCGCTGCGGCAATTCGTGCAGGACGGCGGCACCCTGGTGGCGCTCAACGAGGCGAGCCGCTTTCTCATTCAGACGCTGCTCCTGCCGGTGCGCAACGTCACCGAGGGCGTGCCCGACGACGAGTTCTACGCTCCGGGGTCGATCTTCCGGCTGGAGCTCGACACCAGCGCCGTGGAAGCCCACGGGATGCCGCCGCGGAGCATCGCGTGGTACGAGGGAGGTCCGGCCTTCGACGTACTGGATTCCGCGCAGGTCCGTGTGATCGGCCGTTACCCCACCGATCCGGCGACACTGCTCCTGTCGGGGTGGGTGCTGCATCCCGAGCGGGTGGCGGGTCGGGCGGCGCTGGTAGAAGTGAAGGTGGGTCAGGGAAAGGCGATCCTGTTCGGCTTCCGCCCCCAATACCGGGGCCAGAGCTTGGCGACCTTCCCCTTGCTGTTCAACAGCTTACAGCTGAAGTAGCAGACTGGGCTCTTGATTCGTCGGGTCCCAAATCCTATCCTGTTGACCCCTATGATCTTGAGCCGTTCAAGAAGGTTTGTTGTTGCCCTCGCCGCCCTGGCACTCCCGGGGCGGCTTTTGGCCCAGGGGAGCGCGTCGCCGGCGATGATTCCGGTGCGGGCCGACCAGCTGCCGATCTTCCTGCGGGCCGGCTCCATCCATTTTGCCCACCCGGATCAGCCGCTCTTCATCAACGCCCGGAATGTGAAAGCCCTGTACGTCAACGCCTGGGCCTTCAGCTCGCCCAAGCTCTGGACGCTCGCCCGCCTGGCGGACTCGACCGAGATCAACGCCCTGGTGGTCGACGTCAAGGACGACACGGGCTGCCTGCTCTATCCGTCTCAGGTCGTGACCGCCATCGAGATCGGCGCCAGCGCGTGTGCGCGGACCAAGAACGTCGAAGCCCGGCTCGACACCCTCCGGGCCCATCACATCTACGTCATCGCGCGGATCGTGGTGGCCAAGGATCCCCGGCTGGCCGAACGGAAGCCCGAGTGGTCCGTGAAGGATCGGCGGGGCGGGGTCTGGCGTGACCGGATCAACATCGCGTGGGTGGATGCCTACAACGACTCAGTGTGGATCTACGCCGCGCAGCTGGCGCGCGAAGCGGTGGAGAAGGGGTTCAACGAAGTGCAGTTCGACTATGTGCGCTTCCCCGACGAGCCCCGCGAGCGGCTGGCCGAGGCGATCTTTCCGTCCAAGCGGCCGGGGGACACGGAACGGACCGCGGTCCGCCGCCACGTGCAGCTTCTGGCTGATCGGGTGCGGGCGGCCGGCGTGCCGGCGACCTTCGATATCTTCGCGCTGACGGCGTCGGCGACCAGTGGTGATCTGGGGATCGGCCAGGTGTGGGAGGATTTCGCCACGGCGGCGGACGTCGTGCTGCCGATGGTGTATCCCAGCCACTATTATCCGGGCGCGTTCGGGTTTTCACATCCCAACGCGGAGCCGTACCGCGTAGTGCACGACGCCCTGCGGGACGCGCAGGAGAAGAGCCGGGACATCGTCAACGCGGCCACGATCCGCCCGTACCTGCAGGCGTTCACGCTGGGGCGCCGCAAGCCGCGGTACACGCCCCTCGAAATCCGCGAGGAGATTCGCGCGGCGGAGGAGCTGGGGATTACGTCGTGGGTGCTCTGGAATCCCCGCAGTGTTTATCAGCGCGACGCGCTGCGGCCCTTCCGGGCAGTCAGCCACGCCGCTGAAACCGTTTCGGGCGTCGGCGAGTAGGACCAATCGCGACTCAATAGGGAGATGGGAATGCGGAAGGTCGGTTTGGGACTGGTGCTCGCGGCCTGGGTTGCGGCGGCGTGTTCCAGCAGCACCACCAGTGTGGATGCGGACGCTATCGACGGGCGTGAGCTGGCGGCGGTCCGCACTGCCCTGGGCAAGGCGTTGGCCAACGACTCGTTCTACACGACCCTGTCGACCTTCGTCTTCCCGCTCATCGACGAGGCCAGCCGGGTGGTGGAGGCGAACGGCGATACCTCGCGGTTCGTCGGCATCCAGCTGGACATCGACGCGAAGACCGACTCGGGCGCCCCCATCGTAGCGCAGTTCTCCGCGCTGCTCGCCTGGCGGAAGTACCGGCCCGCCAACCAGACGGTGGACAGCGTCACGCTGCTCCTCGGAGCGGGACTCACCCCGCCGCTCTCGGACTCGCTGGCGCCGGCCTTCGCCCCGGATTCCGCGGGCACCGGCACCGGTTTCGTGGTGGCGCAGGCCGCGGACTCCTCGGTGCAGACGTGGCTCACCCGCGCCGGGGCGTTCCACATCGGCGGCGCGAGCTATGGGTCGGTGCAGTCGTCGTCGATCAGCGGGATCACGCTGGCGACGTCCC
>DATMOQ010000432.1:0-2146 GCA_035568195.1 Gemmatimonadales bacterium | reverse complement strand
CAGCACCCGCCGTCCCGCCCAGGCGATGGCTCCCACCAGGATCACGCGGAAAAGCAGCTCTTCGTACAGCCCGGCGCCGAGGGAGAGCATGAGGCGGACCGGAAGGGGTGTCCCCTCGATGGGGCCGATGGCCAGACCCATCGCACCGAACAGGTGCGACGTCACCCCGCCCACCAGCACGCCACAGAGCACGGCCAGCAGGGTGGCCTCGAGGGACATGCCCAGAAAGACCAGCTTCGACAGGTGACGCCCGTGGCGGCGCATGTCGCGGCCCACGAGGAACAGCCCCAGCACCATCAGCCCGATCTCGAACACCATCGGTCCGCGGCGGCCCAGAAGCTGGGCGAACACGCTCTGGAGAATGACGTCCGCACCGTTCCGGATGTCGCTCCCGGGACCCCTGGACACGACCAGGGTCAGAATCTCGTAGCCGATGAAAAGCGGCAGCGCAAAGAGGAGGCTGTACCGCGGTGTCTGGCTCTGTTGCCAGTAGCGGGCCGGCGCGGGGCCGACTGAGGCGGCGAGTGTCATGGGTTCTCGAACTTAACGCGGGCGGGTGCAACTTTGTGTCACACCGCATCGTAGGACACCAGCAGCCTCCTCATGTTGCCCGTCCTCCTCGCCGTCGGCCTCCTGGCCCAGCACCCCGACACCGCGACGTACCTCGACGCGGGCGCGCGGCAATTGGTAGCCCGCGGTCGTGCCGCGCGGGACAGTCAGGCCGCCGGCCTCCTGGCGTACAGCGCAATCGCCAAACAACGCATTTACCTCGGCTTCCGCGCCCTGCGGCGGGACCGCGTCTTCTATCATAGTGAAACCGCCGCCCGGATCTATTGGCACCGGTCCGGAAACGACTCGATCGTGATGCTGGGCGCGAGGGAGGGCATCCCCATCGCCCTGCCCCACGACGGCGTTCCGGAAGACGTCCGCAGCGATGCGCCCGATCTGCTCTGGGACCCGAGGTCCAGCCGGATGAGTTTCGGCAGCGGCCTTGACGTCTTCGTTCATCATCCCCTGGGAGATAGCGCCGAGGCCGACTATCGCTATCAGTCGGGGGATACCACGCTCATCACGCTGCCCAACGGCGACCAGATCCAGCTGCTCGAGCTGAAAGTCATCCCTCGCCGTCCCGATCCACACCTGATGGCGGGATCGGTGTGGCTCGAAGCCAAGGGCTACTCGCTGGTGCGCGCCCTTTTCCAGCTGGCCCGTCCCTGGGACCTGGATCTCGATCTCGATTCGGGGTCCCGCGGCGACGTGAACCAGCACCTCCCGGGGTTTCTCACGCCCATTCGCGGAGAGCTGAAGTACGCGTCCATCGAGTTCGCCATCTGGCAGAACCACTGGTGGGTTCCCCGCCTGAAGTCCCTGGACGGCGTGGGCACGTTGGGGTCCCTGGGCACGTTCCCCCTTCGGTTCGAAACGGCTTATTCGGACTACGATCTGGCCGGGGATACCACCGAGCGCAGACCGCCCCCCCGCATTGCACTCGACTCCGCCACCTCGGACTCGCTGTGGAAGCTCTGTAACGCCGACTCGACCGGCACCGCCACGTGCCAGTGTGCCAAACGGGACTGCCGTCCTGTGACGGTGGTCTTGCCGGCCGATACCTTGGCGCTCCTTTCCAGTCCCGATCTCCCGCCCTCGTTCGTCACGGACCAGGCCGCCCTGGCCACGCGGGCCGACCTGGACAACATCCTGGCCGCACTCCACGTGCTGCCCATGCCTGGCGCCGACGATCGCGCCCGGCTCCGGACGCTCTGGCAGGCCCCCGGGCTCCTCCGCTACAACCGCATCGAGGCCCTCTCCCTCGGCGCCCGCGCCGACCTCCCGCTGGGCCCGCTGGCCTTCGACGGCACGCTCCGGGTGGCCACCGCGACCGGGCAGCCTGATCTGGACGTCGGCATCACCCGCGAGACGCGCGACCTCACGGCGCGGTTCGGCGCCTATCGGCGGCTCACCGCCGTCGATCCCGACGCCCGGTCGCTGGGGTTCGGCAACTCCGCCCAGGCGCTCCTCCTGGGCCGCGACGACGGCGACTACTTCCGCGCCGCCGGTGTGGACGTCGACGTGCGCCCAGCGGTGACGGAATCACAATCGTTCGAATGGCGTCTGTATGCGGAGCATCAGTTCACGGCCCCCTTCG
>DATMOQ010000431.1:0-6437 GCA_035568195.1 Gemmatimonadales bacterium | reverse complement strand
AGCAGCAGCCCGCGATCGTCAACAAGATCGACATCGTGGGGAACGATGTCACCCACGAGAGCGTGATCCGCGACGCCATCGAGATGATTCCGGGCGACGTGTTCCGGCAGGGCGCGCTGCTGCGCTCGTACCAGAACGTGTCGAACCTCGGCTTCTTCCAGCAGCCCCTCCCCATCCCCGACACCCGGCCCGCCAACGATCAGGGGGACGTGGACGTCATCTTCCGGGTGGAGGAGAAGCGCACCGGCAACGTGAACTTCGGCGCGTCGGTGGGGCAGGGCACCGGGCTGGGCGGCTTCATCGGTCTCGACGAGCCCAACCTGTTCGGCCGGGGCAAGCGCGGCCATTTCCAGTGGCAGTTCGGCCAGAACATCACCGACTTCGACATTTCGTATACCGATCCCGGGATCATGATGTCCCGCATCTCGGGGACCCTGGATCTGCACGATTCGCGGTACCGCTACACCATCGCCGACCTGGGCCAGCTCCGGCGGCGCGGCGGCAGCCTCCAGTTCGGCTTCCCGGTGTTCAACAGCCGGTACACGCGACTCTTTCTCTCCTACGGGCTGGACGACCAGAGCTTCATCGGCTCGGCGCTCAATCCGGCGTTCGGCACGCAGTTCGGCTGCAACAACTGCCTCCGGTCCACGCTCGGCGCGTCCATCCTGCGCGACACCCGGGTAGAGCTCCCGTTCCCGACCGGCGGCACCATGACCTCCATCGGGCTCTCGCAGAGCGGCGGGGTCCTCGGCGGCACCGGCGACTTCCAGAAGCTGGACCTCGAGGCGCACTGGTACGCGCCCCTGGGCACGCTGGGGGGCAAGGCGGCGGGCGCCAACCCGCCCAAGTTCGTGCTGGGACTGTCCACGCGGTCGGGGTTCGTGTTCGGCAAGTCGCCGTTCTTCGACCAGCTGTTCACCATGGGCGGCACCCAGTTCGGCATCCCGCTCCGCGGCTACGATGAGTTCTCCATTACGCCGAAGGGCTACGATCCCAACGCGGCGGGCGGGCAGGCCAGCGCCAGCGCGTTCGGCAACGCGTTCTTCCTGATGACCGGCGAAATCGGCCTCCGGCTGTCGCAGGCGTTCTACGTCAGCACCTTCTTCGACGCCGGCAACGTGTGGGCCCGCCCCGCGCAGTACGATCCCACCCGGCTGTTCCGCGGCGCCGGCCTGGGAGTCGCGGTGATCTCGCCCCTCGGTCCGATCGGGCTCGACCTGGGCTACGGTTTCGACAAGGTCGACGTGACCGGACGTCCCACGCCCGGCTGGAAACTTCACTTCAAACTCGGCAACTTCTTCTAAGCACCCCCCTTATGTCCCTCATACCGGAGTACGTCATGAAGCGTGTCCTGGTGGTCTGCCTGGCGTTGGCCGCCGCCCGTTCCGTATCCGCGCAAGCGGCCCCGGCGCAGAGCGCCCCGTCACGCGGCATCAAGCTCGCGTACGTGATCCCGCAGGCGATCCTGGATTCCACGCCCGGGTACGTCGCGGCCGAATCCACGCTCAGCCATGAAGTGGCCGGCTACCGGGATGAGGTGCAGAAGATGCAGCAGCAGATGGATTCGGCGGTCCAGGCCCTGGACCAGCAGTCCATCGCCCTCTCGCCCACCGCCAAGCAGGCCAAGCAGCGGGAGCTGCAGACCATGCAGCAGCGGTTCGACCAGCGTACCCAGGAGCTGAACCAGCGAGCGCAGCAACGGCAGCAGGAGCTGATGGCGCCGATTCAGCAGAAGATCCGCACCATCATCGAGGCCGTGCGGCTGGAGGGTGGCTACGCCATGATCTTCAACGGCGACCCCAACGCGTCGGGGCTCCTGGCCGCGGACCCGGCGCTGGACATCACCCGCACCGTGGTCGCCCGCATCAAACAGCTGCCGGCCCAGTCGCAGTAGGCGCCCGGTGCCAGCGGAAGGCCGCCGTCCGCTCTCCGCGCACGACATCGCCGCCTTCACCGGTGGGCGCCTCGTGGGTCCGGGCCACGTCACCGTCGCCCGCGTCGCCCCGCTCGAGCGGGCCGGCGCGGGCGACTTGGCGTTTCTTGCCAGCCGTGCGTACCTCCCCTACTTTGAGCGCGCCCGGCAGGCGGTAGTGCTGTGCCGTCCCGAATTCGCCGATCTGCCCGACGGCCCCCCCACACGGATCGTCGTCGCGGACCCGCACGCCGCTCTCCTCGACGTGCTGCCGATTCTCTATCCCGAGCCGGCCTGGGTGCCGGGCGTGCACGCCACCGCCCTGGTGGGGCAGGGCACCCTCTGGACCGACCCGGTGGCCATCGGGCCGCACGTGGTGCTGGGCGCAGGTGTCCGTCTGGGCAAGAACGTCCGTATCGACGCGGGCTGCGTGCTGGGAGACGGCGTGGTGGTGGGCGACGACGTCCACCTGTTTCCGCGGGTGACCTGCTACAGCGGCACCGTGATCGGAAACCGGGTCATGATCCATTCGGGCACCTGCCTCGGCGCCGACGGCTTCGGCTACATCCCCGGCCGCGGCGGCGCCCTGCCCCGCAAAATCCCTCAGGTGGGCCGGTGCCTGATCGGCGACGACGTGGAAATCGGCGCCAACACCACGGTCGATCGGGGCAGCGTGGACGACACCGTGATCGGGCGGGGCACCAAGATCGACAACCTGGTGATGGTGGCGCACAATGTCCGGATCGGCGAGCGCTGCCTCATCGCCGCCATGGTCGGAATCGCCGGCAGCACCCGCGTGGGCGACGACGTGTTTCTCGCGGGTCAGGTGGGGCTGGCCGATCACATCAAGGTCGGGAGCCGGGTGCGCATCACGGTGCAGAGCGGCGTGATCGGGGACATCCCGGACGGCGCCACCATTACGGGGTACCCGGCCCGGAATCACCGCGACTTCCTCCGCGCGCAGGCGGCGCTCTACCGTCTGGCGCCCCTGGTGGACGAGCTCGAGGCGCTGGCGCAGCCGAAACCGGAAGGGGACTCCGATCGCTAGACGCTCGCTCAAACAGGCGGCCACGCTCGCCGGAACCGGGTTGCACACCGGCGCCAAGACCGAGGCCCGGCTGCTGCCCGCTCCCGGCGGTCAGGGCATCGTGTTCCGGCGCACCGATCTCCCGGAGCAACCCCTCGTTCCCGCCCGCCTGACGGAGGTCGAGGCGCTCGAGCGCCGCACCGCCATCGGCCACGGCGACGCCACCATCCACACCGTCGAGCACCTGCTGGCGGCGCTCGGCGCCCTCGAGGTGGATGACTGCACCATCGAGCTGTCGGGGCCCGAGCCGCCGGCCCTGGACGGCAGCGTCGCCCCGTACTTCAAGGCGCTGACCGAGGCCGGAATGGTGGACGTCGAGGGAGAGCCCGTGCTCCTCACGGTGCAGGCGCCCTTCACCGTGACCGAAGGGGACGCGAGCTACGTCGTGGCCCCCTCCAAGACGTACCGGTTGACCACCACGATCGAGTTTCCGCACCCCCTGATCGGCCGCCAGGCCGGGACCTATGAGGTCAATCCCGAAGCATTCGGGCGTGAGCTGGCGCCGGCCCGGACGTTCGGATTCGCGAGCGAGGTCGAAGCGCTCCGCGCCAAGGGTCTGATCAAGGGCGTGACCAAGGACAACGCTATCGTGCTCGACGACAAGGGCGTGGTGCAGGGTGGTCCCCTGCGCTGGCCCGATGAGTTCGTCCGGCACAAAGCCGCCGACATCGTGGGCGACCTGGCGTTGACCGGCTCGCGGGTGCGGGCCCACATCGTGGCCACCCGCCCGTCCCACGTGGGGAACGTCGCCCTGGCTCGCGCGCTGTCCCGCACCGCCAAGCGCACCGGGGACGCCCGCTACGACATCGGGCGGATCCTGGACATCCTGCCGCACCGCTACCCATTCCTCCTCGTGGACCGCATCATCGAGGTGGAAGGGGATCGCCGGATCGTCGGGATCAAGAACGTGACGATCAACGAGCCGTTCTTCCAGGGGCATTTCCCGGGCCACCCCATCATGCCGGGCGTCCTGATCATCGAAGCCATGGCGCAGGTGGGCGGGATGCTGCTGATGGGGCATTTCGAGGGGCAGAATGTCGAGGACAAGGTGGTGTACTTCATGTCCCTCGACAACGTGAAGTTCCGCCGGCCCGTGCTGCCCGGGGATCAGATCCGCTTCGAGCTGGAGATGATCCAATTCCGCGGCCGTACCTGCAAAATGAAGGGGGTCGGCTACGTCGACGGGCAGGTCGTGGCGGAGGCCGAAATGATGGCCATCGTGACCGACCGATGATTCACGCCACCGCGCTGGTGGATGCCGGCGCGCAGCTGGGACGGGACGTCGAGATCGGCCCCTACGCGGTGGTCGGGCCGAAGGTCACCATCGGAGACGGCACCCGGATGGCGGCCCATGCCGTGATCGACTGCAATGCCCGGATCGGGTCGGGCGTGCAGATCGGCGTCGGGACCGTGGTGGGCGGGCCGCCCCAGGACCTCAAGTACAAGGGTGAGGAGACCTGGGTCGAGATCGGGGACCATACCGTAGTCCGCGAATACTCGACCATCAACCGCGGCAGCACCGCCACCGGCAAGACCAGCATCGGCGCGCGCTGCTTCCTCATGACCTATGTCCACGTCGCGCACGACTGCCACATCGGCAACGACGTGATCATCGCCAACGGCGTGCAGATGGCGGGACACGTGACCATCGGCGACCGCGCGAACATTTCCGGCCTCACGCCCATTCACCAATTCTGCCAGATCGGAACCCTCGCGTTCGTCGGCGGCGGCTCCCGGGTGAACCAGGACGTGCCGCCTTACGTGAAGGCGGTGGGCAACCCGATGCAGCTGTACGGGCTGAATTCGGTGGGGCTCCAGCGGGCCGGGTTCTCTCCCGAGGTGAAGCTCGCGCTCAAACGGGCCTACCGGCTCCTGTTCAACTCCGACTTCACCATCAGCCAGGGCATCGCGCGCGCGCGCGCGGAGCTCCCGGCGCTGCCCGAAATCGAAACCTTTCTCCGGTTCATCGAGACGTCACAGCGGGGAGTGCTGGTGTGACGCAGCCGCGGGTGCGGATCGGCGTGATCGGCACCGGCGCTCTGGGTTATCACCACGCCCGGCTGCTCCGCCACATCGACGGCGCCGACCTCGCCGGGATCTACGACCACAACCCCGAGCGCGCCGCGCACGTCGCCCGGGAGCTGGGCACGACGGCGCACCCCAGTCTCGAGGCCCTCCTCGACCAGGTGAAGGCCGTCACCGTCGTGGTCTCGACGCCCGCGCACACCGAAGTCGGTCTCGCCGCGCTGTCGCGCGGCATTTCCGCGCTGATCGAGAAGCCCCTCGCCGACTCCGTCTCCGGCGCCGAGCAGCTGGTGGCCTGCGCCGCCAAGAGCGGGGCCAAGCTGCAGGTGGGGCACGTCGAGCGCTTCAACCGCGCGGTGCGGGCCGCGATGCCGTTCCTGGACGACCCCCGCTTCTTCCAGTGCGACCGCCTGGCCCCCTTCACGCCCCGCGGGTCGGATGTGGCCGTGGTCCTGGATCTCATGATTCACGATCTCGACCTCATCCTCGAGCTGGTCGGCGAGAACGTCACCGACGTCCGGGCCACGGGAGCGCCCCTCCTGACACCGCACGTGGACATCGCCAACGCGCGCGTGGAATTCGCCAACGGCGCTGTGGCGGTGGTGACGGCATCCCGGATTTCTCGGGAGCGGACCCGCAAGCTGCGGATCTTCCAGCCCACCGGGTACTTCTCGCTCGATCTGGCCCAGGGGACCGGACACTTCTACCGCCTCAAGCAGGGCTGGCAGGGACTGGGGGCCACCCGGATCGAGGACATCGTCGAGCACACCCGCCTGGACGCGCCCGAGGCCGAGCCGCTCAAGCTCGAGCTCGAAAGCTTTGTCCGCGCCGTCCGGGGGGAAGGAGAAGTGGCCGTGTCCGGGGCCGCCGGGGCTCAGGCCCTGGTGCTGGCCACGCGCGTCGCCGACGCCATCACGGCGTCCCCACTCGCCACGCTGCGGACGTGACCGCGTCCCCTCGTCTTTATGTCTCGGCGGGCGAACCGTCGGGGGATGCGCACGCCGCCCCGGTGGTGGTCGCCCTCCGGCGCCGCCTCCCGGGACTCGAAGTCGAGGCATTCGGGGGGCCGGCCCTCGAAGCCGCCGGCGCGAAGGTGCTGGACCGGATGGAAGCGATGTCGGTGGTGGGGTTCGTCGAGGCGCTGAGCACCATTCCGGCCCATCGGCGCCTGGCCGCCCGCACCCGTCAGAGCCTGGCGGCGGGCCGATACCAGGCCGTCATGCTGGTGGACTATCCCGGGTATCACCTGCGGTTTGCCGCGCAGGTGACCGCCCTCCAGGTCCCGGTCCTCTATTATATCGCGCCCCAGCTGTGGGCCTGGGCCCCCGGCCGCATCAAGCGGATGACCGGGAACGTCCGCCAGCTCGCCGTCATCCTGCCGTTCGAAGAGAAATTCTTCCGCGACCGGGGCAT
>DATMOQ010000430.1:0-2029 GCA_035568195.1 Gemmatimonadales bacterium | reverse complement strand
GAGGAGCGCCTCCGCCTCGGTGGGGACCACGATCGTGTCGACCGTGGCGATCTGGCGCACCAGGGCCTGATGCTTGGCCACGTCCTCGTGATCGGGCCCGAAGGAAGAGCGGACCCGCGAACGGAGATTCTTGGCCTTGCCGACGTAGAGGATCTCGCCCCGGGCGTCTTTCCAGAGGTAGACGCCGGGACGGTCGGGCAGCGTGGCTAGCGTGCGGGCGAGTTCCGGAGGTAGTGCCATAGGCGCAGTGCGTCGGGGTGGCGGAACAGCACGGTCACCGTTCCATACACCGCACCAAACATAGCAAAGGCCACCAGGGCGAGCGGAATGGGGGCAAGCCCGGCCGCCAGGCGCGCCGCCAGCCACCCCGCCCCGCCCGCCGCCAGCGCCCCGCCCAGCGCCGTGCCGAAGAATCGCCAATCCGGCGCGTGCAGGATCCGGCCGATGCGTCCGTTCAGGTCCCGCACGTGGAACACGAGACTGACGCTCCAGCCGATGGACGAGCCGAGGGCGATGCCCGCGGGGCCCAGCCAGCGGAGCAGCACGAAGGCGGACACTCCCGCCAGAACCAGGCAGGAGATCGCGATCTTGACCGGCGTGCGCGTGTCGCGCAGCGCGTAGAAGCCGGACGCGAACAGCTTCACCGATGCCTGGCCCAGGAGACCCACCCCGTACGCCGCCAGCACCGTCCCCACGAGCTCTGAATCCCGCGCCGCGAACCGCCCGGTCTGGAAGATGGCCCCGGCGATGACCGTGCCCAGCGCGATGAACGCCACCGCGGACGGCAGGACGAAGTACGCGATGCGCCGGAACCCCATCGCCACGCGCGTCCGGAGCAGCTGGTCGGCGCCCTCGGCCACAGCCTCGCGGGAGAGATCGGGGAGCGCCACCGCGTTGACGGAGGCACCGAAGAGACTCACCGGGAGGACCTGCACTAGCTGCGCATACCCCAGGGTGGAGGTCCCTCCGTGTCCCGTCAGGGTCGAGAGCAGCGCATCGACCAGCCCGGAGAGCTGAGCGGCGCCGGCGCCCACCACCACCGGAAGCAGGGCGCGCACCACATCCCGCACTCCCTCGGGGACGAGACTCGCGCGCACCGGAATCCCGCCCAGCAGCCGCCAGCACACGGGCAGCTGGACGGCGATCTGCAACAGGGATCCCGCCACCGTACCCCACGCGAGCGCCAGCGCGAGCTGGTGGAGCTGGGCCTCCACCGGGAGGGAGTGGTTCACGTACCAGGTGGCCCCGCCGACCATCGCGACGATCCCGGCCACGTTCCACATCGCGGGGGCGGCATAGGGCAGGAAGAACCGGCGGTGCGTATTCAGAATACCGAGGCACCAGGCCGACACCACCATCAGACCGGTCATGGGGAACAGGATCCGCACCAGCGTGACCGTCAGTGCACGGCGCGGCTCGTCGAAGCCGGCTGCGATGACCGCCGTGATGGCGGGCGCGAAGGCGATTCCCAGGACCGCGAGCACGCCGGTGGCCAAGAGCACCAGGCCGAGCACGGCACCCGCCACGGCGCGGGCCGCGCTCTTGTCGGCGCGTTCATTCAGGGCGGCGTAGACGGGAATGAACGACGCGGAGAGGGTCCCCTCCCCCAGGAGGTTGCGGATGGTGTTCGGGATTCTGAGGGCGATGCGGAAGGCGTCGGCGGGGATGGTGTCGTTGCCGAAGTAGTGGGCGAACACCCGCTCCCGGATGAACCCCAGGATCCGGCTGACGAGGATGCCGGCGGCGACCAGCGCGGCGTGGCGTCCGCTGCTCCCCCGGTCTGCGGCGGCCGGCACGTCAGCCCTTGGGTTTTTCGAGCAGCTTCTGGACGAACTGGACCTCGTCGCGGGTGGCGGACAGCAGGGACTTCATCTCCTCCACGTCCGCCTCGAGGAGATCAACCTTCCGTTGGAGCTCCTTCACCTCGGCCACGGGCGGCGACTCGACCTGACCGTCCATCCGCCGGGCGAACGAGCGCCCCAGCGGCGAATCGACCAAGATGGCCGTGATCGGTATGAGGAGGGCGATG
>DATMOQ010000429.1:0-3921 GCA_035568195.1 Gemmatimonadales bacterium | reverse complement strand
GATCCGCTCGCCATCGGGGCCGCGGGCGCAGGTGGCGTCGGGTCCCCAGATGGAGTGCTCCCACTCCGCGAAGGTGCCGCGCTGGACGGCCAGCTTCTCGGACGCGACGAGCGACTCCTCCTCGATGAACGCCATCAGCTTCCGGCCGAGGGCCACGCCTTCGTCGGAGTTGTATGGCACGCCGAGCTCGACCAGCAGATCGGCCCAGCCCATGACGCCCAGGCCCACCCGGCGGATCCGCTTGGCCAGCTCGTCGATCTCGGTGAGCGGGTACTTGTTGGCGTCGATGACGTTGTCGAGGAAGTGCGTGCAGAGGTGGACCACCGTGCGCAGGCGGTCCCAGTCCACGTCCCCGTTCTTGACGAAGAGGCCGAGGTTGATGGAGCCCAGGTTGCAGACGTCGTACGGGAGCAGGGGCTGCTCGCCGCAGGGGTTGGTCGCCTCGTAACTCCCCAGCCGGGGGACCGGGTTGTAGTAGTTGGCGCGGTCGATGAAGTAGACGCCCGGCTCGCCCGTCTTCCAGGCGCCGTGGACGATCTTCCGGAAGACTTCCCGCGCGTCGAGCTGCCCCACCACTTTCTTGGAGCGGGGGTGGATGAGGTCGTAGCTCGCGCCCGCCTCCACCGCCTTCATGAACGCGTCCGTGACCGCCACCGAGATGTTGAAGTTGGTCACCTGGGTGAGGTCTTCCTTGCAGGTGATGAACTCCATGATGTCGGGGTGATCGACCCGCAGGATGCCCATGTTGGCGCCGCGGCGGGTGCCGCCCTGCTTCACGACGTCGGTCGAGGCGTCGTACAGCTTCATGAAGGAGACCGGCCCGGACGCCACGCCCATGGTGGAGCGGACCACGTCGTTCTTCGGCCGGAGCCGCGAGAAGGAGAACCCGGTCCCGCCGCCGGACTGATGGACCAGCGCCATGGAGCGCAGGGTGTCGTAGATCCCGCTCTTGCCGTTCGACAGCGCGTCCTCGACGGGGAGCACGAAGCAGGCGGACAACTGCCCCAGGGGACGGCCCGCGTTCATCAGCGTGGGGGAATTCGGCATCCAGGCCCGCGTGGCCATCAGCTCGAAGAACGTCTCCGCCAGTCCGGACACGGCCTTCTCCGACGCGCCGTAGCGGGCGTCGGGAGCGGCGATGGTCCGGGCCACCCGCCAGAAGAGGTCTTCCGCCTTTTCGGTGGGCTGGCCGGCGTCGTCCTTGATGAGGTAACGCCGCTCGAGCACGGTGAGGGCGTTGGCGCTCAGATCGAGCGCGCCTTTGCGGGAATTGGAAGCAGTCATGCGGGCTCGTCCCTCACGGTATGAGCGTTACACAGAGCCTTAGGCGCTGAGATGGTTGATGACGGACCGGCGCTCGGTGGATCAGAAGCGCGGAGGCCCAAGGTAGGCAGGTCCAAACGCCCGAGCAAGTTCCCGGAACTCTCCCGACAACATCGCGGCTTTCGACAATCAACATCACAAATCTACCCTATGGCCTTCCCCGGAGTGGGAACGCCCCGCTCCGGTGACGTACCGCTTCCTTCACGTAGTGTTCCCAGGTGCCCCGAATCCGGGCGGCCAGCGCCGCGTCCACCGGGCGCACCACCTTCCCCGGCACCCCCATCACCAGCGAGCCGGGCGGGACGACCATCCCTTCCCGCACCACCGCCCCGGCCGCGATCACGCTCCCCGTCCCCACCACCACGTCGTTCAGGAGGATGCTGCCCATCCCGATCAGGCAGTCGTCCTCGATGGTGCAGCCGTGAATGATGGCCCGGTGGCCGATGCCCACCCGGGCCCCGATGCGGGCCGGCTTCCCCTCGTCCACATGAACAACGGTGCCGTCCTGAACGTTCGAGCACTCCCCCACCACGATGGGAGCCATGTCCCCACGCAGCACACACCCGTACCAGACGCTCGACTGGGGGCCCAGCGTGACGTCCCCCAGCACCACCGCGCCGGGAGCGATGTAGGACGAAGGGTCGAGCGTCAGTTCTGCCTTCTCGGCACGAACTGCTGCTGCACCCAGGCTTCCACCGGACTGCCCGCCTTGAGGGCCGGAGTCCATTGCAGGTTCCTCGCCATCTCCACGGCGCGGCTGGTGATGCTGTCCACGTCCGACGCCATCACCACGCGGGCCTCGATGGTCGTGCCGTCCGGGGAAACGTGCACCGCCAGGATGACCCGGCGGGGCACCTCGGTGGCGTCGGCCGGCAGATTGATGAAGGGCGCCACCGTGGGCTGCGGCGGCGTGTCGAAACAGGCCTTGCCGCGATTGTACTCGGGGCCAGGCTCCGCGCACATGATGGCGACCGACGGCGCCGGCTTCTTCTCGGGAGGCTTGGTGGCCGGGGCGGACGCACGCGTGGTGTCGTGCCGCGTCGTGTCGGCGGCTCCAGTGACGCCGCCGCCGCCGGCGGGCGTCGTGGAATCGTGCTGGATAGCCGCGGTCGTGTCGACCGGAGCCATCGGAACCGCCTTACTCAACAGCCGGCTGATCAGCCCCTGCCGAATCCCGAAGAAATAGACGGCGCCGCCCACCAGGAGCAGGACCAGCATGAAGATGGCGAGGCCCCCGACCGTGGACCGGGGCTTTTCCCCTTCGGCAACGGCCCCCCCCCGGCCGGCGGCGCCGGTGGTCGCCCGGGGCGCGGCGATGGAGGGCATGGCCCGGGTCGCGGCAGTCGAGATCCCCGTGGCCACGTATCCCCCCGCCTCCACCGCCTCCACCATCTGCTCGGCGGTCTGAAAGCGCTCCTCGGGCACCTTGGCCATCATCTTCTTGACGATCTCGAAGATGTGGCGGTGCTCGTCACTGGGGAGCGGCGGCGTGGGGAGCGCTTCCATGATGTGCTTGTAGCCGATGGAGAACGAGTCTTCCCCGTCGAACGGCACGGCGCCGGTGAGACAGACGTACGCCACCACGCCGAGCGAGTAGATGTCGCTCCGCCCGTCCAGCGGCTGGGCCCGGGCCTGCTCGGGGCTCATGTAGTGCGGGGTCCCGATGGCCATCCCGGTGCCGGTGAGCTTGCCCCCGCTCGCGGCCTTCGCGATGCCGAAGTCGGTCACCACCGCCTGCCCGTGCTCGTCGAACATGATGTTGTCGGGCTTGATGTCCCGGTGGACGATGTCGCTCTTATGGGCGTAGCCCAGCGACCGCCCTACTTCGGTGAGAATCCGGCGGATGTCGGCGGGCGGGAGCGCGCCGCGCTGCGCGAGGACCGACGACAGCGGCTTCCCGCGCAGGAACTTCATGACGAAATAGATGACCCGCCCCGACTTGCCGACGCGGTAGATGGGGATGATGCCGGGATGCTCGAGCTTGGCGGAGGTACGGGCTTCGCGCTGGAAGCGCTCGACGAATTCCTTGTCGAACGCGAGGGAGAACGGGAGCACTTTGATGGCCACGTCCCGCTCGAGCTGCTTCTCGCGGGCCTTGAATACAATGGCCATGCCCCCGCGTCCCAGCTCCTCGAGGATGTCGTACTCCTCTTTGAGCTGGTCGCGGACCAGGTCGATTTCAGTGACTTCCTGCTGACCGGTCACGATGGCGTGGACCGGGGTCGTTGCGGTCAGGTCCAGGCCGCAGGATTTACAGAACTTCGCGTTGTCTTCGTTCTGAGTGCCGCAGCGGGAGCAATACATCCCATCTCCGGGGGAGTGCCGGAAACTTAGGGCGCCGCTCGCGCGAGTGTCAATCTAGTTCGCGGAAACCACCTCGAAATGTCGCACCCGGATCAGCACGCGGCCGGTGGCGGGGTCGGTGACGCGGAGTGTGAGATCGTAGCCGCCGGTGGGCACATCGCGCAGCGCCACCGCCCGGTGCACCCGGCTCACCGGGCCGTCAGCGGCGGCGTCGAACGCCAGCTGGACCGGCGGCCGGTTGCCGCCGAACAGGTGGCGAATGGCCGAAAAGATGGATCCACCGCCCCGGCGCTC
>DATMOQ010000428.1:0-6699 GCA_035568195.1 Gemmatimonadales bacterium | reverse complement strand
GGCCGCAATGGGGCCCGGCTCGTGGTGACGAGCGCGGCGGGCGACACCGTCTACGTCGATTCGTCGGGACCGACCAAGATGGGCGTGAACCGGATGACCTGGGGTCTGCGCTGGAGTGGGTCGACCCCGCTCAACATCGAGCCTCCTCAGCCCGGTGAAGGCGGAGGGGGCGGCTTCCGGCGCGGCGGCTTCGGTCCCAGCGCGGTGCCCGGGACGTATACGCTGACGCTCAGCGTCGCGGGGAAGAGCGGGTCACAGACGGTGGACGTGCGGCCCGATCCGGTGCAGGGCGGCGATCCGGCCCGGTTTCAGGCGCAGCTGGCGGCGGGTCTCCAGTTCCGCGCCGAGTTGTCGGCGCTGCACGAAATGCTGAACCGGCTGGTGAGCATCGAGACCCAGATCCGGAACGTCCAGCAGGCGCTGCGCGACAATGCGAAGGACGATACCGCGGCGCTCGCGGCCGTGAACCGGGCCTCCCGGGAGCTGTCGCGAAAGCTCAAGCAGCTGAAGGACACGCTGTACAACTCGGATCAGCAGCGCGGCGCACCGGAGGACGACATCCATTACCTCACGCGCTTCGCCGATCAGTTCCAGGGTCTGGGCTTCTCGGTGTTCGGCGGGTACGCTCAGCCGCCGGCGCCGCAGGTGGTGGATGAGTGGAGGGCGGATCGGGCCAAGCTGGACGGGTTCCTGGCGACCTTCAACGGGATTCTGTCCACCGACGTCGCCGCCTTCAATCAGGCGGCGAACGCGAATCACGCTCCGGTGCTGGTGGGGGGCGGTCCGGTGACGATCCGGGCGGTGTCCTCAGGGCGGTGAGTCGAGGACGCCGGCGACCTCCTTCAACAAGGTCTCCTTGTCGATGGGCTTGTGCAGCACCGCGCGCGCGCCGCGGGCGGTGCTGTCGGCTTCGACTTTGGGATCGGTGGACGCGGTGATGACCACGACGGGAATGCCGGCGGTCTTGGCGTTCTTGGCCAGGCGGTCGAAGACCAGCATCCCGCCACCCGCCGGCATCATCACGTCGAGCAGGATGAGATCCGGCAGCTCCCGCTGAGCGTACATGAATCCCTGCATGGCGTCTTCGCCGATGAGCGACACGAATCCGGCCTCCCGCAGGTGGCTCGCGAAGAGCTGCGCCAGCGGGCGGTCGTCGTCGATGACGAGCACCTTCCGCTTCTTGGGTTTCACCATATGGGTCTCTACACCTCGTCGTGACGGAAGCACGCCACCAGGTGATCGTTGACCATCCCCACCGCCTGCATGAAGGCGTAGCAGATGGTCGGGCCCACGAACTTGAATCCCCGCTCAGACAAAATGGCACTCATCAGGCGGGATTCGCGAGTCTCGGCGGGCAGGCCCCGCATACTCTTGCGGGCGTTCTTGATCGGCGTCCCGCCCACGCAGTCCCAGAGCAGGTGGTCCAGGGTTTCCCCGCGCTCCTGGAGGGCCAACAGGGCCCGCGCATTCGCCACGGCCGCCTTCACTTTGGCCCGGTTTCGGACAATGCCAGGGTTCCGGAGCAGCTTGGCGCGGCGCCGGGCGTCGTACCGGGCGACTTTCTCGGGGTCGAAGCCGTCGAAGGCCTCGATGAAGGCCTCCCGCTTGTGCAGGATCACCCGCCACGAGAGGCCCGCCTGGAAGCCGTCCAGAATCAGCTTGGCGAAGAGTTTCCTATCACCATGCAAGGGGACTCCCCATTCGGTGTCATGGTATTCGACCATCAAGGGATCGCCGTCGCCCCAGCAGCGCTTGAGCATGGGAAAAAGATAGCCGTAGAATTCCCCTAATGGCGGCCCGCCGTATTCTGCTCGCTGATGCTGATGCCTTTTATGTGTCCGTCGCCCGCCTGGTCGATCCGGAGGGCGCCGGCAAGGCATCCCTGCTGATCGTCGGTGGATCGACGAAGCAGCGCGGCGTCGTCACGTCCGCCTCCTACGAAGCCCGCGCCTTCGGGGTCACCTCGGCCATGCCGATGGCGCGCGCGGTCCGGCTCTGCCCCGACGCGATGGTGGTACCCGTTCCGTTCGACGCCTGCGTCGCAAAGGGTGAGGAGATCCGCGTCGTCCTGGAGCGGTTCACGCCCGTGGTCGAACGCGCGAGCTCGGATGAGTTCTATCTGGACCTGTCCGGTACGGAGCGACTCTATAAGAACGAAGCACTCGCCGACACCGCCCGCCGGATTCGCGCGGACGTGGAGGCGGCGACGCGGCTCTCGGTATCCATTGGGGGCGGGACGTCGAAGCTCGTGGCCAAGCTCGCGGCCGGAAGGGCCAAGCCGAGGGCGGGGGTGGCGGGGAAGGCGGTGGTGATCGTGGACCCGGGTCGGGAGGAGGAATTCCTCCGCGGGTTTTCGCTCGCCGACCTTCCCGGAGTGGGGCCCCGCTTTCAGGAAGAGCTGGCGCGGTTCGGGCTCCGGGAAGTGACGGACGCGTTATCGCATGACCTCAAGACCCTGCAGGCGTGGCTGGGCGAGCGGGCGGGTCACTGGCTGCACCAGCGTATCCGCGGTCTCGATGACGGAGTGGTCGACGGGTCCGGAGGCCCGAAGTCCATTTCCCGCGATGGGACGTTTCCGAAGGACCTGAACGACGCCGAGTCGCTCGACCGGGAGCTGGTGTCCCTCGCCGCGCGCGCCTCGACGGATCTGCGGGCGGCGGGCCTGACGGCCCGGACGGTGACGGTCCGGATCAAAGACGCGGACTTCACGCTGCGGCAGGCGAGCCGCACGCTGCCCGCTCCGGTGCTCTCGGACCGCGCGGTCCTGGCCACGGCGCGCGAGCTGCTCGCCACACTCCGCAAAGCCCGGCACGTGCCGGCCCGGCTCTTGTCAGTGGGACTGTCGCAGCTGGTGCGGGAGGGCACGCCCGATCAGCTGACGTTGTTCGAGGCCGCGCCAGCGAGCGGGGAGACCGAACGGGACCGCACGCTGTCCCGCATGGTGGACAAGATCCGGGACAAGTTCGGTCCCGATGCGGCGGGGTGGGGTCGCTAAAGCGCAGGCGCCAAAGCACGGGCGTTAAGCGCCGGCGAAGCGGTTCAAGAACACCAGCTCGTCAGGCGTGAGGGCCGTCGGGCCTTCGCCGTCGAGCTTTGCGAGGATGCGCGTGAGCTCTTCCCGGTTCACGGGGTGCAGCATGGCCGGATCGATCCGGCGCCAGCGGTCGATCACGTCCGACGACTTGGGCGCGGGCGTCAGGGGCGCCGCCATGGCGCGGAAGCGCTGGCTGCCGGTCCGATGTTTCAGGACGGTGAGATAGAGGTATCCGCCGACGAAGCCTCCCAGGTGTCCCCAGTGCGCCACTCCCGGCTCGACGTTGCCGATGCCCGTTCCGCCGAGCACAGAGATCACCGTCAGAATGGCGACCAGGACCACTGCGGGCACGGGGATGATGCCCCAGATGAGGAGGCGGTCGCGGGGCCAGAACATGGCGTACGCCATGAAGACCGCGAAGATCGCGGCCGACGCGCCGACGATGCCGATCAGGTGGCCGTCCGGCCCCACGCCGTTCACGGTGATGGACAGCAGGCCCCCGACGACGCCCCCGGTGAAATACAGTCCCAGAAACCGGGAAGGTCCGAGACGGGCTTCGACGCGGGGGCCCAGGAAGAACAGGCCTAGCATGTTCCACAGGATGTGCTCGAAGTTCGCGTGGACGAACATGTAGGTGACGAGCGTCCAGGGTGCGGCGACCAGGGAATGGCGGTTGAGGGCGAGCGCGTCGCCCACGGCGGGGTAGCTCGCGGTCACCAGGTAGACCGCGATGTTCGCGAAGATGAGCCGCTTGATCCAGGGCGTCATGCTGAGAAGGCTAAGGCCTGACGGGGACGCCGCGCCAGTTGCCGCCCCCGGCATGAGGGTTAGTTTCTCGTCGCCCCATGCGTTCCCGTAAACCGTTCCCCGTCTGGCCGCTCCTCTTCCTGCTGGCCGCCTGCGATCGCCCCACGGGGGGATCGCGTGCCGCTGCGGCTCCCGCCATTCCCGCCGACTCCGAAATCCCGCCCGGTCCCCTGGGCGCCTCGATTCGTCGCGGGTTGGCGCTGGTCACCGCCACCCGGGAGAGTCTGCCGGGGAACGTCGGCAGCGACCTCCGCTGCGTCAGTTGTCATCTGGATGAAGGCCGGCGCGGACCCCAGTCATGGGGCGGGGTCGTGGGCCGATATCCGCAGTACCGCTCCCGCTCCGGGACCGTGGAGACCATCGAGTACCGGATCAACGGGTGCTTCCTGCGAAGCCTGAACGGCAAGGTGATTGCCACCGACGGGCCCGACATGCGCGACATCGTGTCGTATCTGGCGTTTCTGTCTCGCGGGGTTCCGGTGGGTTACCAGCCGCCGCCCGCCGACACCCGCTGGAATGCGTTGAAGCCCGACACCGCAGCCGGCGGGAGGTTCTTCGCGGTCAGTTGCGCCCGCTGCCACGGGTCGGAGGGCGAAGGCACGGTCGCCGCGCCTCCGGTGTGGGGACCGCGCGCGTTCAACATCGGGGCGGGGATGGCTCGAGTCCGCACCGCGGCCTCTTTCATCGTGGCCAACATGCCCTTTGACAAAGCCCTCACGTTGAGCGATCAACAGGCTCTGGACGTGGCCGGGTACATTACCGCCCAGCGGCGCCCCGATTTTCCGGGGAAAGAATCCGACTGGCCCAACGGCGACGCGCCTCCCGATGTCGCCTATCCCACTCACCCGGCGCATTCCGCGCCGCCGGCGTCCCGCGCCCACCCCTGACGGGGCGCGCTTACCCGCACCACTGGAGGATCTCATCATGTTCGACCTGAAGCTCTCTACCCACCGGCGTGGCTTTCTGGGACGCGTGGCGGCCGGCGCCGCCGCGGTCGGCCTGGGGTCCGTCGTCGGTCCGGTCGCCGCGGCGGCTGAGTCGACCTCCGCGGCCGATCCCGCGTTCGAGGCCTGGCTGAACAAGATCACGGGCAAGCACAAATCGCTGTACGACTCGCCCGAGGTGAACGACGGCTTCTGCTTCATCTGGGCCCGCGTGTGGCTCAACACCTGCAACGCCACCTACGGCACGACCGACGCGGACAACTCCGCGGCGATCGTCCTGCGGCATTTCTCCATGCCGCTGGCGTGCCAGGACTCGGTCTGGGCGAAGTACAAGCTCGGTGAGTTCATCAAGTTCAACGACGCGAAGACCAGCGCGCCATCGGTGCGGAATCCGTGGTTCAAGATGGCGGCGGCCGATCAAATGATTCCCGGCATCGGGGTCGATGACCTGATCGCCAAGGGCGTGCTGGTGGGCGTCTGCAACGTGGCGCTGACCGTGTTTTCTGGTATGATCGCTTCCAAGATGGGTGGGGGGATGACCGGCGACGCGGTGAAGGCGGACCTGGTAGCCAACCTGGTTCCCGGCGTCGTCGTGGTGCCGTCCGGCGTGCTCGCGGTGAACCGGACGCAGGAGAAGGGCTGCACCTACACCTTCGCAGGGTGAGGCTGGAGTAAGGGGGAGCGGGGAGCGGAGAGGGGTCGAGTCAGGCTAGTGGAATCTCCACTTCCTGGACTTCGCCCGCTCCCCGCTCCCTGCTCCTACTTCGGTCTGGCGCTTCCGAACCGCTTAGGGTCGAAGAGATCGGCCGTGAGCGTTTGCCCAGTCTGAATCTCGACGTACTCCTCCAGCCAGGTGGGCTTGCCGTTGTTCAGGAACCGCACCCGGGCGGACAGCCAAGCTTTCCCCACCGGCCGGTAGTCCTCGAAGCGGCTGTCGGCCACCCGCGTGGAGTCCCGCCGTCCCGGCTGCAGCATCCGGACGAACAGCAGCCGGTCCTTATCTACCCAGAACTGCAGGTGATGGAAGTCGCCGGCATCCGCGCCGACGACGTAGACCGGTCTTCCTTCCCACGTGTCCTCGTGGATCTTCGACAGGTCGAACCCGACTTTCAACAGTTTCGCGATCGTGGTATCGGCGGGGGTCGCATACACGTCGAAACCCAGAATCAAGAGCGGGTGGAGGAAGGGTACCGCGCGCGCCAGCGTGTCGTGCGTGTACGTATAGAGCGTGTCGTTGCGGAAGAGGTCGCCCTCACCGGAATCAGCGGGGAGAAAGTCGATGCGCAGCTGGCCCGGTACGGTGGCGTACTCCTTCCAGACCGAGTGGGTCTCGACGCCGGCCGTGTCGGTGGCGGTGTTGTGCTGGGTAAAGCTGAGCGTACGATACCACTGGCCCGCGTACCGGTCGTGCATGGCGCGGATCAAGTCCTGCCCGTTCTTGGGCGCGGGCGGTGTCGCTCCGGCGGCGGCCAGCATGAGGGGAATGGCGAGGATCGCGAGACGCACGGGGAATCCCTCCGGTGAGACGGTTGGACGACGACGGCGTCAGCGCTCGAGACGGTATCCGGTCTTCCGTACGGTGAGGATGTGGCGGGGGGCGGCGAGGTCGTTTTCGAGCTTCCGCCGGAGCTCGGCGATGTGGGTGTCGACGGTGCGGGACATCACGGCCGCGCTGTAGCCCCAGACCTCGGTCAGGAGCTCCGAGCGGGACGCCACGGCGCCGCGGCGATCGATCAGCGCCAGCAGGAGATCGTATTCCTTGGGCGTGAGGGTGACCGGGTCTCCGCGGCGCCGCACCGTCCGAGACGCCGTGTGCACCTCGATCTCGCCGAACTGCTCCACCGGCGGGGTCTTGGGAGGCTCGGCGGCGGCGGCCCGCCGCAGCAGTGCCTCCACCCGCGCCAGGAGCTCCAG
>DATMOQ010000427.1:0-2994 GCA_035568195.1 Gemmatimonadales bacterium | reverse complement strand
CGTTGCCGAGATCGACCACGACGCCTTTGTCCATCAGCCGGACGACGCGCCCACGCATCTGCGTCCCCACGGGGTACGTCTCGCCGATCCGGAGCCACGGATCTTCCTCGGCCTGCTTCAGCCCGAGTGAGATCCGCTTGTTCTCGGCGTCCACATTGAGGATCAGGACGTTGACGGTATCCCCCTTCTTGAGCATCTCGGAAGGGTGCTGCACCCGCTTGGTCCAGGACATGTCGGAGATGTGGATCAGGCCGTCGATGCCCGGCTCGATTTCCACGAACGCGCCGAACGAGGTGAGGTTGCGCACCTTGCCGGTGATCCGGGTGCCCACCGGGTACTTCTGCGGCAGGGCCATCCACGGATCCTGCTCGGTCTGCTTCATGCCGAGCGAGATCTTTTCCTCGGTCTCGTCGACCTTCAGCACCACCGCTTCGATGGACTCCCCGATCGAGACCACCTTGGAGGGGTGCCGGACGTTGCGGGTCCAGCTCATCTCAGAGATGTGCACCAGGCCTTCGATCCCCGGCTCGAGCTCCACGAACGCGCCGTAGTTGGTGATCGAGACCACCTTGCCCT
Source organism: Gemmatimonadales bacterium (assembly GCA_035568195.1). Lineage (GTDB taxonomy): Bacteria > Gemmatimonadota > Gemmatimonadetes > Gemmatimonadales > GWC2-71-9 > 40CM-2-70-7. The sequence goes on along the minus strand of DATMOQ010000427.1, from coordinate 2,418 downwards.
GCACCCGGGTGCCCACCGGGTACTTGGCGGCCACGTTCTGCCAGGGATAGGACTGGAGCTGCTTCAGGCCGAGCGAGATGCGCTCGCGTTCCCAGTCGATGTCGAGGATCTTGACCTCGAGCTCCGCGCCGATCGATACCATCTCGGACGGATGCGAGACGCGCCCATAGCTCATGTCGGTGATGTGCAGCAGGCCGTCCACGCCGCCCAGGTCGATGAAGGCGCCGAAGTCCGTGATGTTCTTCACCACGCCCTTCCGCACCTGGCCCACCTGCAGCTCCTTCATCAGGACGTCGCGCTTGGTGCGGCGTTCCGCTTCGAGCAGCACGCGGCGGCTGACCACGATGTTCCGGCGCCGCTTGTTCAGCTTGATGATCTTGAACTCGAAGCTCTGGCCCAGCAGCTCGTCGATGTTGGGAACGCGGCGCAGGGCGATCTGGCTGCCCGGCAGGAACGCGTCCACGCCCATCAGGTCCACCACCACGCCGCCCTTGATCTTCTTGATCAGGGTGCCGTGGACCGGCTCGTCCTTTTCGTGGGCCTCGCGGATCTTTTCCCAGACCCGCATGAAATCGGCCTTCTTCTTCGAGAGGACGACCGCGCCCTCCTGGTCTTCGAGATGCTCCAGGAAGACTTCGACCTCGTCCCCTTCCTTCAGGCTCTTCGGATCCTTGAACTCGTCGATCGGGACGGCGCCTTCGGACTTGAAGCCGACGTCCAGGATCACGGCCGCGTCGGTGACGCGCAGGACCTTGGACTTGACGATTTCCCCCTCTTGGATGTTCGAGAGGGTTCCTTCGTACAGCTCCGTCATCTTCGCGATGTCGTCGGCGGAATACTCTTCGTGGAGATCGGACCGGACGCGGAGCACGGAATGGGTGGACGACGACTTCTTGGGAAGCTCGGCGGGCGAGTCTTCCAGATCCTGGGCTTCAACCTGCATGTGGGTGCACCTGGGTTGGGTTGTCGTGTTTGAGGTTTCGCTCTCCGGGGCCTGTCCCCGGCAGCGTCAAACAGGAGCGGGAACCTAGCGGAGCGCCCACTCCCGCGCCAGCGCCACGACCCGCTCCACCTGCTCCTCGAAGGAAAGCTGCGTCGAGTCGAGGATCAGGGCGTCCGGGGCGGGCTTGAGCGGGGCCACCGACCGCGTGGAGTCGGCCTCGTCCCGAGCCGCCAGCGCCACGGACTCCCGGGAGACCCGCTCCGGGTCCATGGCCTCTCCGCGCTGGGTGATCCGCCGGCGCACCCGCTCCTGGGGCGTGGCGGTGAGAAAAACCTTCACCGGCGCGTCCGGGAAGACCACCGTACCGATGTCGCGGCCGTCCACCACCACCCCGGCCGGATGAGCCTGCGCGGCCTCCCGTTGCCGGGCGTTGACCCACTTCCGGACGGCGGGCAGCGCCGCGGCCTCGGACACCCGCGCCGTGACCCGCTCGCTCCGGATGGCGTCCCCGACGTCCACACCGGCGACCTCCGGACGGAACTCCGTCCCGACCAGCACGAGGCGGACGGGCAAATCCTCCGCCATTCCCACAATGCGGGTCTCGAGCCACGCGCCTCCGCCCAGGTGATCGAGCGCGGCGAGCGTCAGCGCCCGGTAGAGCGCGCCGGAATCGAGATGGGTCCATCCCAACGCGCGGGCGACGGCCTTCGCCGTCGACGACTTCCCGGAGGCTGCGGGCCCGTCAATCGCGATGACGCGTGGAACCACTCATCCTCCGCAGATCCGTGAAGAAACCAGGATAGCTCACGGCGACGGACTTCCGCTCGGAAAGCTCGACCCGCGCCCCGGGCACCGTACCCAGGACGGCGAACGCCATCGCCAGGCGGTGGTCCCCGGCCGTGTCGATCCGGCCGCGAGGCGGCCGGTCGGTGCCGCGCACGTGGAGGTCATCCCCCACCACCTCGGCGTCGCCGCCCACCGCGCGCAGGTTACGGGCGATCATCTCCAGCCGGTCACTCTCCTTCACCCGCAGCTCCCCCACCCCCCGAAATACGGTCTCCCCGGCCGCGCCGCTGGCCAGCACCGCGAGCACGGGGATCTCGTCCACGAGTGAGGGTACTTCGGCGGCGGCGACCACGGTTCCCGACAATGCTGCGGGGCGCGCCAGCAGATCCGCCACCGGCTCCGGCCCCATTACCCGCGCGTTCATCAGGTCCACGGAGGCCCCCATGCGCGCGAGCACGGGCAGGAATCCGATACGACCCGGATTTACGCAGACGTTCCGGATCAGGAGCTCGCCGCGCTCCGCCAGGACCGCCGCTGCTACAAGGAACGCCGCCGACGACGGATCCCCCGGGACGTCGAGCGCGAACCCCTGGATCAAGCTCGCTGACGGCTGATAGCTGACGGCTGTCTGCTGACAGACGACTGTCTCCCCAAGCCATTGGAGCATTCTCTCCGTGTGATCCCGGCTC
>DATMOQ010000426.1:0-4061 GCA_035568195.1 Gemmatimonadales bacterium | reverse complement strand
CGTGCTTCTGGCGGACGATCACTCGGTGGTCCGTGCCGGGCTCCGGCATGTCCTGGCCGGCGACCCGGAGCTGACGGTGGTCGGAGAGGCGGGTACCGGACCGGACGCCATGGTGCTGGCGGCAGCCGAACGGCCGGATGTGGTGCTCCTCGATCTCACCATGCCCGGGGCGGGCGGCCTGGAGGTGCTCCGGCATTTGCGGGCGACCCTCCCCGAGATTCGGGTGCTCATCCTGAGCGTGCACGACGATCAGGAATACGTCCTGGAGAGCGTGCGCGCGGGCGCGCACGGATACCTCAGGAAGGATTCGAGCCCCGCGGAAATCCGTCAGGCCGTTCGTGCGGTGTGCGCGGGGGACGCGTATTTCTCGCCGCCCGTCGCCCGGCATCTCACCACTGCGTTGCGGGACGCGACGCCGGCGCCCGAGGGCGACATCGCCGCGCTGACGTCCCGGGAGCGTGAGGTCCTGGTCCGGGTCGCGCGCGGATTGACCAACCGCGAGACCGCCTCCGAGCTCAGGATCAGCGTCCGCACCGTCGAGGCCCACCGGGACAGCCTGATGCGGAAGCTGCGGATCCATACCGTCGCGGGTCTCACGCGCTTCGCCATTTCCCAAGGGCTCCTGCCGGCGTCTCAGTAGCAGTACGGACGTAGGATTCCGAATGGTCGGGGCGCTGGGACGGGCCTAAGATCGCGGCCATGTCGTTGTCGTGCATCGGGATCAATCACCGCACTGCCTCCGTCGCCCTGCGGGAACGGGTCGCCCTCGGCGTCGAAGGCCGGCGACGCTGGCTCAACGCGGGAGCGACGCGGGAGCTGAGTGAACGCGCCGGCCTGACTGAGCTCGCGATCCTCTCGACCTGCAACCGCACCGAGCTGTACGCCGTTCATCCCGCCGTCTCCGCGTCCGCCGCCCTGGTCACACTCTTTTCGTCGCTCGCCGATCTGCCGGCCGCCGACCTGACCGCCCACCTCTACGAGCTCGCCGACGCCGACGCGCTGCGGCACCTCTTTGCCGTGGCTGCGGGACTCGACTCCATGGTGCTCGGCGAAGCCGAGATCCTGGGGCAGGTACGCGAGGCGCGTGATCTGGCGTGCGGGGAGGGAGCCGCCGGTCCCGTGCTGGACGCCGCGTTCCGGGCCGCGGCGCAGGTGGGGCGGCGGGCCCGGACCGAGACGGGGATCTGCCGGCTTCCGGGTAGCGTGGCCACGGAGGCCGTGCGACTCGTGCGTGACGTCGCCGGCCCGCTCGAGCATCTCGCGCTGCTCATCGTCGGCACCGGCAAGATGGGACGCGTAGTGGGCGAGGCCTTCCGGGGTCGCGGCGGGCGGCGGGTGGCGGTGATCAGCCGTACCCGGGAGCACGCCGACGCCCTGGCCAGGCGATGGGATGCCGTGGCGCTCCCGTGGCACGACCTGCCCGGCGCCGTCCGGGCGGCCGACGTGATTCTCTCTTCCACCGGTGCGCCGCACGCAGTGCTCACGCGCGAGCTGGTCGAGCAGGCTGTGGGCCCCCGGGGCGACGGTCGCCGGCGGGTGATCGTGGACATCGCGGTGCCCCGGGACGTGGAGCCCGCCGTCGGGTCTTTGCCCGGCGTCGCGCTGTTCGACATCGACGATCTGCAGATCCGGGTGGACGAGAATCTCGAGATCCGTGGTCGGGAGGTGCCCGCGGTCGAACGCATCGTTGCGGAGGAGCTGGCGCGCTTCGAGTCCTGGCTCCAGTCGTGGGCCCTGCGTCCGGTGCTGTCGGGGATCCACGCCCGCGGTGAGGCCATCCGGCAGCGGGAGCTGGCGCGGCTGTTGCGGCGCCTGGGCTCGATCTCGCCGGAAGTACGGGAGCAGATGGACCAGTTCTCGCGCTCGCTGGTGAATCAGATCCTCGACGCACCGAGCCGGCGCCTCCGGGAGGCGACCGATTCCTCCCAGGCCGAGACCTTCGGCGCCCTCACCCGCGAGCTCTTCGGGCTGGACCGGGATGACGCGCAGGCGGGAGTCCCGTGACGGCGAGTCTGGTGACGCTCCGCGCGGGCACCAGGGCCTCGGCGCTGGCCCGGTGGCAGACGGCGCGCGTCAGCGATGCGCTCGAGCGGTTGACCGGTGTCGCGTCGCGTCCGGTGGTGCTCTCGACTGCCGGAGATCGGGATCTGGACATCCCGCTCCCCGCGCTCGGGGGCAAGGGGGCCTTCACCGCGGAACTCGAGACCGCCCTGCGCGAGGGTCGCATCGACTTCGCGGTCCATTCCCTGAAAGACCTGCCGGTGATCGACACTGCCGGAATCGCCGTGGCCGCGGTGCTGTCGCGGGATGATCCGCGTGACGTCGTCATTGCCGGGAGCGGGACACGGTTGGCGGACCTGCCCCGCGGCGCGGTGGTGGGGACCTCCAGCAACCGCCGCATGGCGCAGATCGCCGCCGAGCGTCCCGACCTGGTCATCCGCTCCCTCCGTGGCAACGTGGACACGAGAGTACAGAAGGCGCTGGCGGGAGAGTACGACGCGATCGTCATTGCGGCCGCTGGTGTGCTTCGCTTAGGGCTCGCCGCGCACGTCACCGAGTACCTGTCATTCGATCGGATGTTGCCGGCTCCGGGGCAGGGCGCGCTGGCCGTGCAGTGCCGCGCCGAGGATGATGGGACCCGGAGTCACCTGGCGGTGCTGGACGACGCCGCGGCCCGCGTTCCCACCACGGCCGAGCGCTCCTTCCTGTCCGAGCTCGGCGGCGGGTGCGCCGCGCCCATTGCGGCGCTGGGAGAGCCGTTCGAGGGCGGCAGGCGTCGGCACCTGCGCCTCAGCGGCCTGGTCGCGTCGCTTGACGGCCGGCGAGTGGTACGTGGCACCGTGGAAGGGGACTGGAGCGCGGGAGCGGAGCTGGCCGCCGAGCTGGCCGCGTACGTGACGGCGCTCGGCGCCCGCGAGCTGCTGCGGTGAATCACACTCCCCCTCCCCGGGTGCTCGTCACGCGGCCCCGCGCGCAGGCGTCGGACCTCGTGAAAGCTCTGGAGGCGTGGGGCGCGCGGCCCGTCCTCTTTCCCACCGTCGAAATCCTGTCGCCGGCGGACTCCGCGCCCCTCGAGCGGGCGGTGGTCCGTCTGCGGGACTACCACTGGGTGGTGTTCACCAGCGCCAACGCCGTAGACGCCGTGTTCGACCGTCTGGGGGCCGCGCCGATCGCCCCCCCGGGGCCGCGGATCGCCGCTGTCGGCCCGGCCACCGCCGCCGAGATCAGGCGCCGGGGAGCCCGGGTCGACTTCGTGCCGTCCAGGTACCTCGGCGCGGAACTGGGGCGCGAGCTTCCCGACGTGGACGGGCGGAGCGTGTTGCTCCCGCAGGGGGACCAGGCGGGCACCGCCCTGCTGGACGCGCTGATCGGCCGGGGCGCCCGCGTCGAGGTGGTGGAGGCCTATCGGACCGCGCCGCCGGAGCCGGATCCGCGGGAGCTGGCCGACCTGGCGATGGGCGTGGACGCCGCGGTGTTCACGAGCGGGTCAGCCGTGCGCCATCTGTTCGCGCTGCTGGGTCACGAGGCCACCCGCATGGCCCTGCGCGGCGCCGTCATCGCCTGCATCGGACCCATGACGGCGGGGGTGGCGCGGGCTCTGGGGCTCGAGGTCGACGTCGAGCCTGCCGACCACACCGTCCCGGCCGTCGCCCGCGCCCTCCAGGCCCGCCTCTCCGCATGAGCGCCCGTCCGCGACGCCTGCGGCTGACGCCGGCCCTGCGCAATCTGGTTCGCGAAACCCGTCTCGATCCGGCGCAGCTCATTCAGCCGTTCTTCGTCACCGCGGCATCCGACGAGCCCCGCGCGGTCCCCTCCATGCCCGGCGTCTCCCAATGGCCGGTGGCTCGCGTCGCCGCCGAGGCGCTGGCCGCGCAGCGCGCCGGGATCGGAGCGGTCCTCCTGTTTGGGATTCCCGCAGCGAAGGACGACGTCGGCAGCGGGAGCTTTGCGGAACACGGTGTGGTGCAGGAGGCGGTGCGCGTCGTCAAGCGGGCGGCGCCCGGCCTCGTCGTCGTCACGGACGTCTGCCTGTGCGAATACACCGACCACGGGCACTGCGG
>DATMOQ010000425.1:0-5283 GCA_035568195.1 Gemmatimonadales bacterium | reverse complement strand
GGACAGCGCGAGGCCCGCGAGCCCCGGCAGCGTGAGCGTGAATCCGAAGATGGCGAGCCCGGCGAGCGTGAACAGGACGTACAGTCCCAGGGCCGAGACGGCCAGGAGGCCGGACATGCGGTAGTACACGAGCATGATGATGATGACCAGCGCGACGCCGACCGCGCCCGCCTTGATGCCGTCGTGGATCGCGTCGGCGCCCAGCGTGGGGCCGATGGACTGCTCATCGACGATCGCGAGCCGCACCGGCAGCGCGCCCGCCCGCAGCACCAGGGCAAGGTCCTGCGCCTCCGCCAGCGGCTTACTCTGCAGATCGATCTGGCCGTGGGCCCCGATCTGGTCGTTGATGATGGGGGGCTGCCCCTGCACCAGCGTATCGAGGATGATGGCCATGTAGTCGTGCACGTGCCGGCCCGTCGCGTCGGCGAAGACCCGGCCGCCCCGCCGGCTCAGATCGAACACCACCACCGAGTGATTGTTGACCTGATCCCGGCGCGCCGTCGCTTTCTCGAGCTCTTCTCCGGTGATGATGGGTTTCGACTCGACCGCGTAGAGCGCCTTGTAGGCCCGGGCGCCGCGGTAGAGGCTGTCGGTGCCCCAGAAGAGATCGATGCCCCGCGGCATGGCCGACTGGAACGCCGTGATCTTCCGCAGTGAGTCCACGAGATGGGTCTGCTCCACCGGCACCAGGTACTCGCCCGGCATCTGCCCCTGGAAGAGGATCCCCGAGAAGACCGCCGATGTGCTCCCGGAGTCCGGTGCCGGAGTCTTGCCGTTCTTCTTCTTCGAGCTGTCGGCGCCGAAGAGCTGCGACACCGCGTTGGCGGGCGCCGCGTTCCCCGCGCCCCGGACCCCCGCGTCGTGCAGCGCCTTGTCGATACCCGGCAGCGCATCCCGGAACAGGTTCTTCATGTCCGTGATGCGGAACTCGAGGTGCGCCTGCTGCTGCACGATCCGTTTGGCCCGATCGGGATCGCTCTCGCCGGGCAGCTCCACGGTGAGCCGGCAGTTACCGTTGGTCTGCACCACCGGCTCGAGCGTGCCGAACTCGTTCAGGCGGGTCCGCACCACCTTCTGGGACCGGTCGATCGCGTCCTTGCAGTCCGGTACCGGTCCCTGCGTCTGGTCGACCTCGAGATCCAGATGCACCCCGCCGCGGAGGTCGAGGCCCAGGGTGATGGGCACCAGGCGTTCGGTGGCGTCCACCATCTGCCCGGTCCTCGGATCGAGCTGCCGGACGACGGTGGAGCGTGGCAGGATGCTGTACACGGCGATCACGAAGAGCGCGCCGATCAACAGCAGCCGGTTCCGGATGGTTTTCATCGTGTCCCTGACAGGTTGAGGCTGTCCCGCGCCGCGGCGCGGTCGTGCTCGAGCTGCGCTACCAGTGCTTCGCGGGAGGGGAAAGTACGCACGTCACGCAACCGGCGCACCCACTCCACCCGCACCCGCTCGCCGTAGACGTCCCCGGCGAAGTCGAACAAGTGAATCTCCAGACCGCGCGCCGTCACGCCGAACGTGGGGCGCGATCCCTGGTTCATCATCCCGCCGTACCGGCCGCTGCCCACCGCCACGCGCACCGCATATACCCCGTCGGGCGGGAGGAGCTTCCGGGGCGGCGGCACCAGATTGAGCGTCGGGATCCCGATGGTGCGACCCCGCCCCGCCCCCCGCTCCACGACGCCGGACAGCGAATACGGCCGCCCCAGCCAGCGCTCGGCACGATCCAGCTCCCCATGCGCCACCGCGGCCCGGATCAGGGTGGACGAGATGGGTTGTCCATCCTCCCGCACCGCTTCCACGACGTCGACGCCGAACCCCTGCTCCGCTCCCAGGCGGCGGACCGTCTCGACGTCCCCGGAGCGCCCGCGCCCGAAGCCGTGATCGTAGCCTAGAACCAGCTCCGCCATGCCGTACCGTGCCCGGAGCACTTGGGTGACGAACTCCGGCGCGGACAGCTGCGACAGCTCGCGGGTAAACGGCAGGACCACCACCCGGTCCACCGGCGTTTCGGCCAGGACGTCCCGTTTTTCGTCGGCCGTGGTCAGGAGCCGCGGCGCCGCTTCCGGGTTCACCACCTCGAGCGGATGCGGTTCGAACGTGACGAGCACGCTGGTCCGTCCCGCGCTTCGGCCCCGCCGGGCGATCTCGGTCAGCACCGCCTGATGGCCCCGGTGCACGCCGTCGAACGACCCGACCGTGACCACGGTGGGCGTCTCGTTCACGCGTCCGCCAGTACGAGCCGGGGCTTGATCAGGCCGCCCCCGGCCTCGCCCACCCCAAGCAGACCGCCGTCAGCCATCAGCGCGATCGATCCACCCTCGAACTCCGGGCCCGCAATCGGGCGCCCATGCACGATCATCTCGCGCTCGGCGCCTTCCAGTACCCGGTGCGGCAGGTCTGCCACCAGCAGCACCGGATCCTTGAGGTCCGCGGGCGTCAGCGCCTGCGGCGCCACCGCATCCTCGAGCCCGAACGGCCCCACCCGCGTGCGCGTGAGCTCCGCCAGGTGCCCTCCGGTTCCGAGTCGCTCGCCCAGATCGCGCGCCAGCGAGCGGAGATACGTGCCGCCGCTCACCGTCGCCCGGAACCGGATATCGGGCGGCCGCCAGTCGAGCACCGCGAGCTCGAACACCGTCACCCGGCGGGGCGCCATGGCCATCGTTTCTCCGCGCCGCGCCCGGCGATAAGCCCGCTCGCCGCCGACCTTCACCGCGGAGAACGCAGGAGGCCGCTGCTCGATCTCGCCCGTCAGGGCCGCGCAGGCCTCCCCCACCGCGGCGCCGTCGAGCGCCTTCCAGGCATCGGAGGTCACCGTCACCTCGCCGGTCCGGTCATCCGTCGTGGTCACGGCGCCGAGTCGGATCAAGCCCTCGTAGCTCTTGCGCCAGCCCGCCGCGTACGGCGCCAGCCGGGTGGCCCGTCCCACCACCATCACCAGCAATCCCTCGGCGAACGGATCCAGCGTGCCGAGATGCCCCACCCGGGTCTGGCCGAGGGCGCGCCGAACGATGTCCACCACGTCGTGACTGGTCGGCCCCGCCGGCTTGGCAACCAGGCAGACGCCGTCGGTCAGGACGCTTCTCCGCCCGGCCGCAGGGTCTTGAGCACCTGGTCGATCCGCTGCGCGTGTTCCAGGCCCCGGTCGAGACGGAAGTGGAGCTCCGGGCTGGTGCGGAGCGTGAGCTCCTTGGACAGCTGGGCCCGGAGGAACCGCGCCGCGCTGGCCAGGCCCTCGAGCGACCGCGCCTTCTCCTCTTCGGTGCCCATGACGCTCACCTGTACGTTGGCGTGCGACAGGTCCGCCGTGACCTCAACGCCGGTCACGGTGACGAATCCGATCCGCGGGTCGCGGACGGCGCCGGTCAGGAACGCCCCCACGGTGTGCCGCACCTGCTCGGCGACCCGCTCGGGACGATGGCTTCTGCGTTTCATCTCAGAGGTAACTCGTGCTCGTGTCCACGATCCGCGCGCCCGCCGCTCCGTCCACCAGCCGGTCCGCCTCGCGCAACACCTTCTCGGCGTGGACCCGGTCGGTGGCGACGACGCACGCGGACAGCTCCGCGCGCTGCCAGAGATCCTGATGCGCGGTCTCCGCCACGGAGACGTTGTAGGTCCGGTGCAGCCGGTCCTTCAGGCTCGCCAGGACCTGTCGCTTGTCCTTCAGGGAGTGGCACGCGTCCAGGTGCAGCTCCCAGGTCGTCAGGCCGATCACCACGCGCCCGCCCTCACGCCTCAGGCGCCCCTGGCGGCACTCCCCAGCGTGCGCGCCACTTCGTCGATGCGGTACGCTTCGATGAGATCGCCGACTTTGACGTCGTTGAAGTTCTCGACGCCGATGCCGCACTCGAACCCTTCCCGCACTTCGCGCACATCGTCCTTGAACCGCTTGAGGGACGCGAGGGTGCCGTCGTAGACCTCGACGCCGTTGCGGATCAAGCGCACCTTGCCGGTCCGCGGGATGACGCCGGACCGGACGAACGACCCGGCGATGGTGCCCACCTTCGCGATCTTGAAGACCTGCCGCACTTCGGCCTCGCCCAGCACCACTTCCTTCTTCTCCGGCGCCAGCAGGCCTTCCATGGCCGCCTTCACTTCGTCCACCGCCTCGTAAATGATGCGGTAGGTGCGGATCTCCACCCGCTCACGCTCGGCGGACGCGCGGGCATTGGAGTCGGGACGGACATGGAACCCGATGATGATGGCGTTCGACGCCTTGGCGAGCAGCACATCGGAGTCGGTGATGGCGCCCACGCCGCGGTGCACCACTTCGACCTTCACTTCGGCGGTGGACAGCTGGGCCAGCGCGTCGGCCAGGGCCTCCGCCGGACCGCCCTGGTCGGCCTTGATGATGATCTTGAGCGAAGCCGCGCCTCCATCCACCCGCTCGGCCATGAAGTCTTCGAGCGTCTTGACCCGGCCGGTCCGGCGATGCTGCGCTTCACGCTCGAGGCGCTGGCGCTTCTGAGCGATGTCCCGCGCATCGGAGGCGTCCTCCATCACCTGGAAGGTGTCGCCCGCCTCGGGCACGCCTTCGAAACCCAGGATCTGCACCGGGATGGACGGGCCCGCGTCCTTGACGGCCTGCCCGCGCTCATCGGACAGCGCGCGGACACGGCCCGAAAACTGACCGCAGATGAAGTCGTCGCCCACCCGGAGCGTGCCGTTCTGCACGAGGATGGTAGCGACGGGGCCCTTCCCCGGATCGAGCGTGGCTTCGAGCACGGCGCCCACGGCGCGGCGGTCTGGATTGGCCTTCAGATCCAGGAGCTCCGCCTGGAGCAGGATCTGATCCAGCAGGGTCTCGATGCCGGTGCCCTTCTTGGCGGAAATCGGTGTCGACAGGGTCGTGCCGCCGAACTCCTCCAGCACCACGCCGTGCGCCAGCAGGTCCTGCTTGACCTTCTGCACGTTGGCGCTGGGGAGGTCGATCTTGTTGATGGCCACCACCAGGGGCACGCCGGCGTTCTTGGCGTGCGAAATGGCCTCGATGGTCTGGGGCATGATGGCGTCATCGGCCGCGACGACGAGGACGACGATGTCGGTCACCTGCGCCCCGCGGGCCCGCATGGCGGTGAACGCCTCGTGGCCCGGCGTGTCGAGGAACGTGATGGAGCGCCCGTCCTTCAGCGTGACGTGATAGGCGCCGATGTGCTGCGTGATGCCGCCCGCCTCGCCGCTTGCCACGCGCGTGCGGCGGATCGTGTCGAGCAGCGATGTCTTGCCGTGGTCGACGTGGCCCATCACGGTCACGACGGGCGGGCGCGGGAGCGCGTCCGCCGC
>DATMOQ010000424.1:0-10446 GCA_035568195.1 Gemmatimonadales bacterium | reverse complement strand
GCCGACGGGGCAGGGGCTGGAAGGCATGCGCTACCAGACCATGCCGGTGGAGCTGGACGAGCGGCTGCTGGGCGACGTCGCGACCATGACCGGCGGGCGCTACTTCCGCGCCATGGATTCGCAATCGCTCCGCGAGATCTTCACCGAGATCGACCGCCTGGAAAAGACACCGGTGCGCCAGGTGGTGAGCCGGCGCTTCGACGAGTCGTACCGGGCGCCGCTCGCGATCGGTCTCCTGGCCCTCGCGCTCGAGCTCGCGCTTTCCGCCACGCTGGCTGTGCGGGTGCCCTGATGAACTTCGACGCTCCCGCCGTACTCCTGATCGCCCCGCTGATCGGCGGCGTGGTGTGGTTCGCTGCGGCGTGGGCCCGCCGGGTGCGGCTGCAGCGAGCGGAGCAGTGGTCCCCTGAAACGGCCGCGCAGGCCCGGGGGGCGGGGCGATTCGGGCCGACATCCCTTTCCCTGGCCGCGTTCTGCGGGACAGTGGCGCTCGCCGGGCCCCGCTGGGGTGCCGAGCGCATCACCACGCAGGCCCGCGGTCTCGATCTGATCATCGCCGTGGACATCTCACGCTCCATGCTGGCCGAGGACGCGGGAGGGAGCCGCCTGGCGAAGGCGGTGCGGGAAGCGCGGCGGCTGGTGCAGGATCAGCCCGGGGACCGGTTCGGTCTCGTGGCCTTCGCGGGGGCGGCCTACACCCTGTCGCCGCTGACCGTGGACGGCTCGGCGATCAGCCTCTACCTCGAATCCCTTGATCCGGACATCGCATCCGCCGGCGGGACCGCGGTGGCGCCCGCACTGCAGAGCGCCGGCGCCCTCCTCAACGCAGCGCCCGATCTCTCCGACCGCGTGCTGGTGGTGTTCACGGACGGCGAGGCCCACGACACCCTCCCGGATATCGTGACGCAGAGCGAACGGCTGGCCCACGACGGCGTGCACGTGATCTTCGTGGCGGAAGGCGAGCCGGCCCCGGCGCGCATTCCGGTGCGGGACGACCGGGGCGCGCTGGTGGGGTGGCAGCGGGACGCGGATTCGATCACCATCGGGACCCGGCGGCGGGACGACGAGCTGACCGCCTTCGCCGACGCGGCGCAGGGGAGCGTGGTCGCGGCCGACCTCCCCGACCAGGCGGGCGCCGTGCGCGCGCTGCTGGCGGGGTACAAGCGCACCGGCGGCGCCGAATCGCGGGCCGAGGCGGGTCGCCTGCAGGCCTGGATTCCCTTGTTGATCGGCGCGGCGCTCCTCCTGGGGCAGGCCATCACCCGTCGGGCCGCGTCGCTCATCTGTCTGTTGCTGTTCGCCGGCGGAGTTCGGGGGCTCGCGGCGCAGACCACCCCCGCACGCCCGCGGACGCCGGGAGCCAAGGCCTGGGCGGAGCGGGACACGCTGGGGGCGCGGGCGGCGTATCTCGCGGCGCTCGCGGGACGTCGCGGCGTCGACACCGCCTGGTACAACGCGGGGACCGCGGCCCTGGCCGCCGGGGATTGGGAATCGGCGCAACAGGGGTTGTCCCGCGCGGCGGGCTCCCTCGATCCGGAGGTCCGGTTCCGCGCGCTCTACAACCTGGGGCTCCTCGATTTCCGGCTGGCGAAGATCGACAGCGCCAACCGCGACGCGCACCTGGGTGACGCCGAGAAGGCGTACCGCGAGGCCCTCCTGCTCAAGCCACATCACCCCGCCGCGAAATGGAATCTCGAGCTGGCCAGTCGCCGGCGCGGTGGCAGCGGCGGCTCGAGCAGTCCCTCCCCACAGGGGGGCGGAGGATCGAACAGCGAGAATCCGACCCCGAACGGCGCGGGGCGGGGGCAGGACCGCGCGCTGTCCACCGCGCAGGCCGATGAAATCCTGCGCTCCATCGGCCAGGAGGAGCTGCGCGCCCGCCGGGACAAGACGGGGCGGGTCAAGCGGGCGGCAGAGCCCGATCTGAAGGACTGGTAATGCTGCTGCTCGTACTGGGGCTCTTGCAGGGCTCCCAACCGGCGCTCACCGCTTCGGTGGATCACGCACACGTTCGCGTGGGTGATCAGTTGACGCTCACCATCCAAGCGCGGAGCCGCTCGACCGAGGCCCTCACCCTCCTGCTCCCGGGCCTGACCGGCTTCACGATGGTCGGCTCCCGCGAGGCCACGCAGGTCTCGTTCGGGGGGACCGGCGGCCCGGAGCGCGTGACGATTCGGGAGCTGGCCTTGCAGGCGGAACGGCCGGGCCGGCTGGTGATCGGCTCCATCACGGCCGTTCAGGGATCGTGGCGGGCGCGGACCGCGCCGATCGCGATCACCGTAGACTCAGGCGTTCTCGCCACGACCACCAGCCAGATTACCCGCGCCCTGCTGGCCGCTGCTCCGCCGCCCGCGCGCACCGATCAGGTCTCACTGACGCTGGTCGCCTCGCGCGACACCATCTCGACCGGCGCCCAGCTCGACGTGGTTGCCGCCGCCTGGTTCCCGCGGACGGTGAGGAACCAGCTCACACGCGATCCCCTGCTGGCTCTCCCCACGCCCGTGGGGGCGTGGGGATACCCGCCGGACGGGCCCGCGGGCGTGGCGGCCAGCCGGCAGGTTCGGGGGCAGTGGATGGATCTCTTTGTGATCCATCAGACGCTTTTTCCGCTGGCGGGAGGCCGGCTGGTCCTGCCTCCGGCGACCCTCGACTACGCGTTGCCCGTCACCGCGTCGATTCTCACGCGCGAGGAGCGGTACGCGTTGACCAGCGACTCGCTGGTGATTGCCGTCCAGCCCCTCCCGACGGAAGGCAGGCCCGCCGACGATCGGGGAGCCGTGGGGCGCGGATTGTCGTTGAGCCTGGCGGTGGACTCCACTCCCGCCCGGGTGGGCGAGCCGCTCCAGGTCACCGTCACCGTCGCGGGGATCGGCAACGTCACGCTGTGGCCCGAGCCGGAAATTTCCTGGCCCGCGTCCCTGCACGCCTACGCCGGGGAAGAAGAAACGCAGATCGTGCCTCAGGATGGGACCATCGCGGGTGCCAAGGCGGTCCGGTACCTCGTCGTGCCCGATTCCACGGGGAGCATTCTCATTCCCGAGGTCCGCTACCCCTTCTTCGATCCCGGCACCCGGGCCTACGCCGTGGCGCGGGTGCCTCCGCGCACCCTTTCGGTGGGGCCGGGCCTCGGAATCGCGTCGTCGCGGGCCACTCTTCCGCTCCTGTCCCCACGCTCTCCTGACTGGGCGACCGCGATGACCCGAGAGGCCTGGCCCTGGGGATGGCTGGTGATCGTCTTCGCGCCCCCATTCGTGGTGCTGTTGGCGCGAGCGCTGAGTCGCACCCGGCCGGAGGCAGCCGAACCGGTTCCAGCGCGGGTGTCGGCAACGCGTTTGGGCAAGCTCGAGCGGGATTTCCAGGGCATGCTGGTCGCGTACGTGGCGGACGCGGAAGGCCGCGATGGTGATGCGCTTGCCGCGGCGCTCCGGGCGGCGGGGCTGGAGCGCGCGGTGGCGGATCACGTCGTGCGGCTTCGCGACCGGCTGCGGGCCGCCCGGTACGGACCGCACGGCACCGCCGATCAGGCCGAGCTGGCCGAGGAGCTGACCCAGGTGCTCAAGGTCCTGGGCGCCGAGCCCGCGAGCGCGGGGAGCGCCCGGCGGCACGTTCGAATCCTCACCGTGCTGGCGCTGGGGGCGCTGGCCCCCGCGGCGCGGGCGCAGGTTTCGAGCCCTGAGGCCCTCTACCGCGCCGGCGCCCTGCGGGCCGCCGCGGACGGATTCGCGGCCCGTGCCGCGCGTAACCCGGAAGACGCCGCGACCTGGTACGACCTCGGCGCGGCGAGTTACCGTGCGGGCGCCGATGGACGAGCGGCGGCGGCCTGGGCCAGAGCTGCGCGGCTGGCGCCCCGGGATGCCGCCATTCGACACGCGCGCGCGCTCCTCTCCGCTCCCGACCTCGCGAGCGAGGATCTGCTGTCGGTGGGACCGCTCACCCGGTGGGAATGGGCGGCCCTCGCCGGGGCCTGCTGGATGCTCTGGTGGGCGAGTCTCTTGCTCTCCCGGCGGCGGTTATCCTTCGTGCTCGCGTTGGCGGTACTCGGGGCGGCGGGATTTGGTGGATATGAGTGGTGGCGGATGAGCCGTGCCATCGTGGTGGTGGTGGAGGCTCCCGCGCCGGTGCGCAGCGCCCCGTTCGGCGAGGCGAGCGCCGCGTCGTCGCTTCCCGCGGGGGCGGCCGCGCTGGTGGTGCAGGCGTACGGCGGCTGGGTGGAAGTGAGCCGTCCCGACGGCGTCCGCGGCTGGATTCTCGAGTCGGAGGTGATGCGGTTGTGAGCGGAAAGATCGCCGTGCTTCCGGATCGGGTGGCCGATCAGATCGCCGCGGGCGAGGTAGTGGAACGGCCCGCCTCCGTGGTGAAGGAGCTGGTCGAGAACGCCCTCGACGCCGGGGCCCGGCACGTGCGGGTGGAGATCGAGGACGGGGGCCGCACGCTCATCCGGATCTCGGACGATGGAGACGGCATGGGGCGATCGGACGCGAAGCTGGCGCTCTCCCGTCACGCAACCAGCAAGATCCGCGACGCCTCGGACCTGATCGGCGTCGCGACGTTCGGTTTCCGCGGAGAGGCCCTTCCCGCCATTGCCTCGGTCTCCCGCTTCGAGCTCGAGACGGTGGGCGCGGGGGAGGGCGAAGGGGGCACCCGGCTCTCGGTCGTCGGCGGAAAAGTCGAAGCGGAGGAGGAGATCGTGCGCCGTCCCGGCACCACCGTGACGGCGCGGGGGCTCTTCTTCAACACCCCGGCCCGCCGGAAATTCCTCCGCGCGGCTGCCTCCGAAACGCGGGCCGTGAGCGAAGTCGTGTCCCTCCTGTCCCTGGCGCGCCCCGACGTGGCGTTCAGCCTCACGAGCGACGCGCGGGTGCTCCTGGATCTCCCGCAGGCCGCGCGGCCCATCGACCGCGTGCACGCCCTGTGGGGGCGCGAGCTGGCGGACTCCCTCCTGCCGGTGGCGTATCGGCAGGGGACGGTGGAGGTGACGGGCTTTGCGCAGCGCCCGTCGCAGGCCAAGCCCGCGGGTCGCAAGGCGCACGTCTTCCTGCGCGGCCGTCCGATCAAGGATCCGTTTCTGATCCGCGCCGCGGAGGCCGGGTACCGGTCCACCATTCACCCCGGCGACCGCCCGAGCCTGCTCCTCTTCCTCGATCTCCCGGGCGATGCGGTGGACGTGAACGTCCATCCCGCCAAGCTCGAAGTGCGGTTCCGTGACCGCTACGGACTGGAGAAAATGGTCGAGGAAGCGGTACGCGAGGCCCTGGCGCCGCTGGAGGCCGCCGCGCCGTTGGGGTCGGGGCCGGTGGGGACCGCGTGGGGCGGTCTGGAGCAGGACATCCCGGAAGGGCAACCCATCGCGCTGTTTCCGTCGGAGGTCGTGTCCCCCGAGGAACGGCGCCCCGTCCCGGCGCTCCTGCAGGTCTTCGACACCTACATCCTGTTTCAGACCGACCATGC
This sequence comes from Gemmatimonadales bacterium, assembly GCA_035568195.1. Taxonomy (GTDB): domain Bacteria; phylum Gemmatimonadota; class Gemmatimonadetes; order Gemmatimonadales; family GWC2-71-9; genus 40CM-2-70-7. The sequence goes on along the minus strand of DATMOQ010000424.1, from coordinate 4,998 downwards.
GGTGGCCATCGTGGACCAGCATTCGGCGCACGAGCGGGTGCTCTACGAGACCGTGATGCGCCAGCTCACCGGGGACGGCATGCCGGCCCAGCGACTCCTGCTGCCTCTCACCATCGAGCTCACCGCGGCGGAGCTCGACGCCGTGGAGCAGTACCGGGAGCTCCTGGCGCGCGTGGGGTTCGAGGTCGAGATGTTTTCGGGGCGGACCCTGGTGGCGCACACCGCGCCCAACCCCCATCCGCGGTTCGAGGCGGCGCGCTGTCTGCAGGAGCTGGTCGCCGATCTGGCCGGGGGCCGCTTCGGGGGGTGGCAGAATCGCCTCGAGCGTTTCGCGGCCACGTTCGCGTGCCGGGCCGCGATCAAGGCCGGACACCGCCTCGATCCCGACGAAATGCGCGAGCTGATCTATCGTCTCCTCACCGCGACGCTTCCGGCCCACGACGTGCACGGCCGGCCCACCATCGTGCAGCTTCCGGCGGACGAGCTGGAGCGGCGGTTTGGCCGGAGCTGACCCGCCGCGGACCATGGTAGTGGTGGGGCCGACGGCGTCCGGGAAGACCGCGCTCGCCGGGGCCCTGGCAGCGCGGCTCTCCATCACGGTCATTTCGGCGGACGCCCGGCAGGTCTACCGGGGGCTCGACGTGGGTACCGCCAAGCCTGATGTCGAGCTTCGGCGGCGGGTCCCGCATCTCGGGCTCGACCTCATCGCCGTGGGCGAGCGGTACAGCGCCGGGCGATTCGCGGCCGACGCGGCGCGCTGGATCGACGAGGTGCGCGGGTCCGGCCGAACACCCGTGGTGGTGGGCGGAACCGGGTTCTACATCCGGGCGTTGGGGGAGGGGCTCTTTCAGGAGCCCGAGCTCGACCCGGCACGCCGGGACGCGTTGCGGGAGTGGACCGACCGGCTCGAGCCCGGCGCGCTGGCTCGGTGGGCGGGGCGGCTCGATCCGCAGTTCGGGGGCGGGGGACGGCAACGGGGCGCGCGGGCCATCGAGGTCGCGCTGCTCACGGGGCATCCGCTGTCGCACTGGCAGCAGGTGGCGCGGGACACGGGCGCCATCCGGCCGTGGTACATTCAACTCACGCTGCCCCGGGACGTGCTGCATCGGCGGATCGCGGAGCGCGTCGATCGAATGCTGGCCGGCGGCCTTGTGGATGAAGTGCGGACGGTGCTCGCGGCAGGCGCGGCGCCGGATGCCCCCGGGCTGGACGCGGTGGGGTATCGCGAGGTGATCGCGGCGGAGCGCGGGACCCTTCCGCGGGAGCAGGTTCGCGACGCCATCGTGATCGCGACCCGGCAGTACGCAAAGCGGCAGGAGACGTGGTTCAGGAACCAGCTGTCAGCCGCCAGCCATCAGCGGTCAGCGGCGCCCGCGCAGGTCTGGAGACTCGATGCGACCCTTCCCGTCAGCGACATGGCCGACCAGGTACTCGCCCGGTGGCGAACGGTGTCCACTGATGGCTGACCGCTGACGGCTGAAAGCTTCCCCATGCGCATCGGCATCACCTGCTACCCGACCTACGGCGGCTCCGGCGCCATCGCGACCGAGCTGGGCCTCGAGTTGGCCAAACGCGGGCATGAGATCCACTTCGTGTCCTACGCCAGCCCCTTCCGGCTGCCGTCGTTCGCCGAGCGGGTCACGTTCCACGAGGTGACCCAGGCCGAATACCCGCTGTTCGAACAGTCGTCGCCGTACGCGCTGGCGCTGGCGGTCAAACAGCACGAAGTCGCGCTGCGGGAGCAGCTCGACATCATGCACGTGCACTACGCTATCCCGCACGCGGCCACCGCATGGCTGGCGAAGCAGATGCTGGCGGACCAGCGCGATCTGAAGATCGTGACGACCCTGCACGGCACCGACATCACCCTGGTGGGGCAGGACCCGAGCTACAAGACGATCACCAAGTTCTCCATCGAGCGCTCCGACCGGGTGACCGCCGTGTCCCAGTACCTGCGCGACGAGACGTATCGCGCGTTCGGCTGCGCGCAGTGCGACGTGTCGGTGATCCCCAACTTCGTGTCGACCACGCACTATCGGGCCTCGCCCGAGAGCTGGTTCCGCCGGGCGCTGGGTGCGGGGACGCAGCCGATTCTCCTGCATGTCTCCAACTTCCGGCCCGTGAAGCGCGTCATCGACGTGGTGCGGATCTTCGCGGGCGTGCGGAAGGTGATGCCGGCGATGCTGGTGATGGTGGGCGACGGCCCCGAACGGGACGCCGCGCAGACCGAGGCGGACGGTCTGGGTCTCAAGGGGGATGTGCGCTTCCTCGGCAAGGTCGACAACGTGGCGGACGTGATGCGCGGGGCCGACCTCTTCCTGCTGCCGTCGGAGGTGGAGTCGTTCGGGCTGGCGGCTCTCGAGGCGATGGCGTGCGGCGCTCCCGTGATCGCGTCGAATACGGGAGGCCTGCCCGAACTGATCATCGACGGGGAGACCGGCTTCCTGGCAGCGCCGGGGGACGTGCGCACCATGACGGAGGGGGCGCTGTCCGTGCTGCAAGACGCCGGGCTCGCGGCCCGGATGCGCAGCGCCGCCGTGGAACGCGCGCAGGCGTTCTCGGTGGACAAAGTGGTGCCGCAGTACGAGCGGCTGTATCAAGACCTCCTCCGTGTCTGATTTGCTCCGACTGGTCCGCGCTCACAACCTGGTCGTCGCCGCCGCCGGCATCCTCGCCGGCGGCTGGATCGCACTCGGCCGCCTGGCCGTGCCCGCGCCCCTGGTCTGGGCCGCCCTGTCCGGAGTGGGGCTGGGCACCGTAGGCAACGTGCTGAACGACATCTGGGACGAGCCGGGGGACCGCGCCAACGCTCGCGGCGATCGCCCGCTCGCGTCGGGCCGGCTGCGTCGGGGGACCGCGGATCTCCTCGTATTCTGGGGAACCCTGGTGGGCGTCACGAGTGCGGCGCTCGTGAACGGCACCGTCTTCGCTCTCGCCCTGGTCTGCCTCGTACTGATGGCGGCGTACTCGCCCGTACTGAAGCGCCGGGGACTCCCCGGGAATCTCACCGTGGCGGCGGTCGCGGGATTTCCTCTGGTCTATGGCGCCCTCGCGGTGGGTCGGGGGACGGCGGGGCTCATTCCGTGGGTCCTCGCCGCCTGGCTTCATTTCGGACGGGAGCTGTTGAAGGACCTGAGTGACGTGCCGGGAGACCGGGCCCTCTCGCGCCGGACCGTCCCCATCGCCTGGGGTGAGGCCCCCGCGCGGAGAATGGCCCGCGCGGTGCTGCTCGTGTTCGTGCCCGTGAGTCTGATCCTTCCCGCGCTGGCGCACTACGGCGTCTGGTACTTCCCGGCGACCGCGGTCGCCGACGGGCTGGTCGTGGCCGCGGCACTCGCGGGAGATCGGCTCGACCAATCCATCCGCAGGTTGAAGCTCGCGATGCCGGTGGGCGTCGTCGCACTCGTACTCGGGAGGCTGGCGTGACCTGGTGGCAAGGTGTGGTCCTCGGGCTGGTGCAGGGACTCACGGAGTTTCTGCCGGTGTCGAGCTCGGGGCACCTGCGCGTGATGGAGGTTCTCACCGGGGTGAAGGCGCCCGGCGTGTTCGTCGAGGTCTCACTGCACGTCGCCACGCTGTTCGCGGTGCTGGTGGTGTATGGGGCCAGGCTCTGGAGCATCATTCGCGGCGTGCTCACGGGAGACGCCGCGTCCCTGCGGCGGGCCGGTCTGCTCGTCGTCGCCACCATCCCGGCCGCGGTGCTGGGCGTGCTCTTTCATAAGCAGGTGGAGGAAGCGGCGACTTCCCTCGTGGCCATCGGCATCTGCTTCATCGTCACGGGAGTGGCGCTCTGGTCCACGCGAGGGCGCTCGGGCTCCCGGCCGGAGCCCTCCCTGGGCGGAGCGGTGGGCATCGGCCTCGCGCAGTCGGTGGCCGCCCTGTTCCGCGGGATTTCCCGCTCGGGATCGACCGTCACCGCGGCGCTCTGGTCCGGACTCGACCCGGTGGCGGCCGCCGAGTTCAGCTTCCTGCTCGCGATCCCGGTCATCGCGGGTGCGGCGGTCATCGAGGGGCGCCATGCCACGGTGAGCATCGCCGCCGTGGGAGCCGGCCCGCTGGCCCTCTCCTTCGCGGTCGCGTTCCTCTCCGGGATCTGGAGCATCCGGTTCCTGGTGTCGCTCCTCAAGCGGGGGCGCTTCTACCTGTTCGCGCCCTACTGCTGGGTCGCCGGACTGTTCACCATCGCCTACGGCCTGTGGCATCCCTGACCCTGGATGGGGTCCCCGCGAGCGCGCTCGCGAAGCGATGGGGTGTGCCGCAGGTGGGACTCTTCCGCTCGCTCGGGTCCACGCTCGATTCCATACACGAGCTGGGAGGGCAGGGTGCTCCGGCCGGGACCATGGTGCTGGCGGAGGAGCAGACGGCGGGGCGCGGGCGGGATGGGCGCACCTGGCGGTCCCCGGTGGGCGGCCTGTGGCTCGGGGCCCTGCTGCGGCCCCAGGCGTCGGACCCGGGCGTGTACTCCATCCGGGTCGGACTCGTGGTCGCCGATGCCATCGATGAGGTGGTGGGCCGGGCGGTGTGCCGGTTGAAGTGGCCGAACGACGTGGTGATCGGGGACCGCAAGGTCGCCGGCATTCTCTGCGAAGGGCGGTGGCAGGGGGAGACGTTGCAGTGGCTCGCGGTGGGGATCGGCTGCAACGTGACCAACGATATTCCCCCCGAGCTGTCCGAGCGGGCGACGCGAATCGCGGACCATCGTCCCGACGCGACCCGGCTCGATCTGTGCGACCGGCTGGTGCCCACGCTGCCGCGCCTCTCGGCCGCGGGATTGCGGCTGGCGGAGCCGGAGGTGGCGGCGTTCGCGCAGCGCGATTGGCTGCAGGGCCGGCAGATCCGCGCGCCACTCTTCGGGCGGGCCGCCGGCATCCGGCCCGACGGGGCGCTGCTGGTGGACACCGGGCCCGCCACGGCCGCCGTGCGTGAAGGGCATGTCGAGCTGGCGTGAGGTAGATTAGCGCCCCTATGCTCCTCGCCCTCGACGTCGGGAACACCAAT
>DATMOQ010000423.1:0-5925 GCA_035568195.1 Gemmatimonadales bacterium | reverse complement strand
GCCGAACCTCCCGCGTGCTCCCTTGGCTCACGCTCTATTTCCTGATCGCCCTCGGCTTGGCCCTGCTCCTCTATCCCAGGCGTGGCGCCATCCTCCGGTTCTTCGACCCCCGCGAAGGCCTCCGTGCCGGCTGGGCCCTGGTCATCCTAGCATCCTTCCCCCTGATCACCGCTGCGTGCACCATCAGCGTTGTCCTCCTGATCGTCGGCTGGGGTGCGCTCGCCGGCATCCGGCACGCGGGCGTGATGAACCTGATTCACTCATTCACGCTCGTGCCCGCCGTGGTCTCGAGCTACGTCGTCACGGGGCTGGTCGTCACCTACCTGCTCAAGAAGGCGTTGGGTCTCTCCACGCGCGCGGAAGCCGTGAGAGCGGTCGGCGGATCGCTCGCTACAGGGCGGGCGAACTTGATCGGCGCCGCGGCCGGCCTGGCGCTCGCGCTCCTGATGGTCTTGGTCACCCCCCATCTCCATCCACCTCCGAGATCCATCTCGCCACTCCGGTTCCCCATCCCCGCACTGGGATGGGGACGCAATGTCTGGATCTTCTGCGCCGTGGTCATCGTCCCACCCGTCGAAGAGCTAATCTTCCGGGGCGCACTACTCGTCGGATTCACCCGCTCCTGGGGCCCCACGGCCGCCGGCACGGCCACGACGCTGCTGTTCGTCGCGGGTCACCTCAGATCGACGCACCAGTGGTGGCCCGCCCTTGCGGCTATCGCCTGTGTGGGCGTGATGACGCTGATCGCGAGGTTGCAGACCAATAGCCTGAGCCCCGGAGTGGCCATTCACGCTGCCTACAACTTCGGCCTGGTAGTCCCGATTCTGACGGTCGGATGGTTCCGATAAGCCCTCACGCCCCACGCCGGCTACCGTCTCCCTTGTTCTTGCGAACGCCCCCACTTACACCACCTTCACTCCATGTCCGACTTCCAGCTCACCAAGTCCCGCTTCACCTCCGGCCTCCAATGCCATAAGAAACTCTGGTGGGAGGTCCACGAACCAGACGCGCGAGAGCTACAGCCGGACAAGGTCCTCCAGGACCTCTTCAACCAGGGACGCGAGGTCGGCATCCACGCCCGCACCCGCTACCCCGGCGGCATCCTCATCGACCTCCCGTACGAAGCCCGCGACCAACGGGCCGCGGCAACAAGAGAAGCTCTGAAGGACGGCGCCCCAGCAATCTTCGAAGCGACCTTCCTCGCGAGCGACACCCTCGTCAAGATCGACGTGCTCGAGAAGGTCAACGGCGGGTACCGCATCACCGAGGTGAAGTCCTCCAACTCCCAGAAGCCCGAGCATATCGGGGACGTCGCGGTCCAACAAAGTGTCGCGGAAGCGTGCGGCTTGAAGATCTCCGAAACGCAGGTGCTGCACCTGAACGACAACTTCAGACACCCGGACTCGGGCAACCTGTTTGCGGGCACCGACGTCACTACGCCCGTCGCCGCGTTCCTGCCCCAGGTACCCGACGAAATCGCGCACCAACGCGCCATGCTCACCGGCCCCATTCCCAGCGTCCCCGTCGGCGCGCAATGCTTCGAGCCCCACGAATGCCCGTTCTTCCACCGCTGCTGGCCCGACACCCCCGACCATATCGGGAACCTCGCCGGCGTGGGCCCAAAGAAAACCGTCGCCTACCTGACGCGGGGCATCGAGAGCATCAGTGAGCTGCCGCCGACCGAAAAGCTCAACTTCACGCAAAAACGCCAGCTCAAGGCGATGGCCGAGAACCGCCTCATCGTCGAACCCACCCTCGCCGACACCCTCGCGCCCTTGACGTCCGCCCAGCGCCTCGGCTTCCTCGACTTCGAAACCATCCTCCGCGCCATTCCGGTCTGGCCCGGCATGGCTCCCTGGCAGCCCGCCGCGGCCCAATTCAGCTACCACGAACGCCAGTCCGACGGCACCTACACCCACTCGGCGCATCTCGCCGAAGGCCCCCTGGACGCCCGCCCGCCCCTCGCCGTGGCCATGCTGCGCGCGACGGCCAACGCGGACCGCATCGCCACCTACTCGTCGTACGAGAAGACTCGTATCCGGGAATTGCAGCGGGCGCTGCCAGATCTCGCGGAGGAGCTCGGGAAGCTCGAGAGCAAGCTCATCGACCTGCTGCCGGTGGTGCGGGACTGCGTCTACCATCCCGCCTTCAACGGGAGCTTCAGTCTCAAAGCGATCCTCACCCCGCTCGTTCCCGAGCTGACCTACTCAGACCTGGTCATCGTGGACGGGCGGATCGCGAGCGTGGAGATCGCACGGCTCCTGTTTGTCGCCGACAAGATCCCCAAGCAGGAGCGGGACCGCGTGCGCGGGGAACTGCTCGACTATTGCGAACGGGATACCTGGGCCATGGTCAGACTGGTCGAGGTCCTGGGGGACCTGGCGTCCTAGTCTCGGACGACCTGACCCCGAGAAACTGCCCCCGGGCTTTCGCCCGGGGTCAGTTGGAATCGACTCAGTACGCCGCGAGCCCGCGGGTGCCCCCAGGCAACCCCGCCACCGTGCCGAGCGCGGTCAGGTGCCCATCGGACTCCACGCGGAACGCGCGAATCGCCTGCGCGCCGGCCGTCTGCAGCACATACAAGTACCGGCTGTTGTGACTCAGCGCGATGTCGTTGATGCCCGCCCCGATCAGGGCCGTCCCGCCATTCGCGTCCACCAGGCTGATCTCGCCGTCCGGCGCGATGCCGAACGCCGACACCGATCCTGCCCCATTGCCGGTATAACCGAACCGGCCATCCCCGGTCACCACCGCCCAGCAGGGCGCGCCCTGATGCGTCGACACGGCCCCGCTCTCGAGCGCGAGCGTCGAGCCCGAGCCCAGGACATAGGACGACGCCGACCCGGCGGCCTCGGAGACGAACAGCTCGTCCCGCAGGCCGAAGGCGAAGCCGAAGGGCGTGCCACCCGCCGACGCCACCGTGGCCGGGCCGGCCGCTACGCCATTCGCATCGACCGTGTAGACGTCAAGAAGATTCGTGTTCTTCTCCGTGACGACCAGACGACCACCGTCAGGGCTGAACTGCACCTCCGCCGGACCCACCGCCGGACCTGACAGCGCCAGCGTCGCGCCCGCGATCGGCGTGAGCCCACCATCGGGACCCACGGCGAATCCGCTGATGTTTCCGGTGCCGCCGGCGTTCAGTACGTACAGCACGCCGCCGTGTACGGTCAGGCTGATGGGCAGCGTGCCACCCGATGCCGTGCGGCTGGCGAGCGTCAGCCCGCGCGGACTGACGTTGAACACCGAGACGTCGTTCGAGCCGGCGTTCACCGCAAAGAGCCAGCGGCCATCTCCGCTGAGCGCCACCGCGCCCTGGGAGCCGAGGGAGGCACCCGTGCCGATACCACCGGTGGTGACGGTGCCGGCGGCAGTGAGCCCGCCATCGGCGCCGCGGGCGAACACGGCCACGGCATTGCCCGAGACCTGGTTGGTGAGGGTGTAGACCGCGCCGGGAGTGGCGCCGACCGATGCCGAGAGGGCTGCCACCTGCCGCGACTGAAGCGCGGCGCCGACGCGGGGGCCGGTGACGGCCCCGTTGGGCTCACAGGCGGCGACTGCCGCGGCGGCGAGTGCGAGAACGGCTATGCGGACGTGCATGACGACTACCTCCGAAGAAGAGTGACTGACTGCCTGCGCGTTTCGGAGGTAACGCTTCGAAAGGGGGAGCTGGATGTTCGATTGGGAGTTTGTCAGCGTGCTCTGACATGGAATCCACGCACGGGTTTCTGACAACCGATCGACCCGTTGAGCGCGTACTTCTCGCGTGGAGTATGTTCAGGCGCGAACCCAGTCCGCCTCCGTCGAAAGGCACTCCATGCGCGCCGTCGCACTCGCCGTCCCCGGTCTCATCCTCTCTCTTGGTCTCACTCGCGCTCCCAGCCCCGCCGGCACGTGGAAGGGCGGCTGGGACTCCCCCGACGGCTCCGTCTACTCGGCCGTCATGACCCTGACCGCCACCGGTGACTCCGTCGACGGCTCGATCCTCTGGACCCTCACCCAAGCCACCAGAACCGACCTAAAGCCCAAGATCAGCCAGCACGGGACCGAATTCGTCCGCGGCGTCTATCACATCGATTGTCACGTGGTGCAAATGGCCGGGTATCGCCTCGACGACCCAAACCACATCCTCGGCATGGACCACTATGAGCTGGTCCTCGCCCCCAACGGCGCGGGCCTGGGCGGCGTCACCGAGAACAACGGCACCTGGACCGGCATGATATCCCTGCGGCATTAGGGCGAATGCCCCCCTCCCACCCGCGGTACGACCCCCGCGATTCCCTCGACGCCCCGGCCGCCGCGACCCTCGACCTCCACGGCTTTTCCGCCGGGGACGCCGAGGTTGCTCTCAAGAACTTCCTCGCCACCTGGGAGGCCCGGTCCCCAGGCGCCGTAGTCCACGTGATTACCGGAAAGGGCAGGGGCTCCAGGACCACTCCGGTCCTGAAGCCCCTGGTCAAACGACTCCTCAAAGAATTGAAACCGAGCACGGGTGCTGGACTGGGCCCTCTCAAACGACGAGGGCGGTTACCGCATCAAGCTCTCCTGAGGGGTTTGGCCCCGAGTCGCCTTCCTGATGACCAGCTCGACCCCTTTGTCCCCACGGAGTCCATTCGGTGAGCGTTGTTGACCCACAGTTGTGAGAGCTCGGCATATTCTTGCCATGCCCGCCGAGCCGGCCTACGTTCCGCCCATGACCGCCTCGCCGCTGACCGCCGAGGAGCTGCTCTACCTCCACCTGCCGGACAAGCACGCCGAGCTGGTCAAGGGCGTGCTCATCGTCCGGGAGCCTCCCGGCGGCAGGCACGGGCAGGTCGTAATGGAGGTGGGTCGCCTCATCGCCAACCACGTCACCGACCACGGGCTCGGGATGGTGTACGCTGCGGAGACTGGTTTCACCCTCAGGCGAAATCCCGATACCGTCCGAGCTCCCGACGTCGCCTTCGTCCGTCGCGAGCGGGTCCCCAAGATCGCGCCGATCGGGTACCCCGACCTCGCCCCGGACCTCGTGATCGAAGTCCTATCCCCCGGCGACCGGCCCGGGGAGACGCTGGCGAAAGTCGCCGATTGGCTCACCGCCGGCACCCGTCTGGTCTGGGTCATCGACCCCGAGCGACGGAGCGCGCGGATCTATCGAGAGGACGGAACCGAGACGACCGCGGCCGCCGATGACTCCCTCGACGGTGAAGCCGGGCTCCCCGGTTTCTCCTGCCCCCTCCGCGCTCTACTGTAGCGGCGGCGCTTCCGCCCGCTTCCCCGCACTCGTGAATCCCAGTACCACCGAGTACACGAAGATGCAGATCCCTACCAGTCGGACCCCCCGGCCGATCGCGATGTCGTGGCGGAGCCAGCCCAGCCTCCCCAACAAATACGCCCAGTCATGCTCGCCACCCCCCACCAGCGGAAGCTCCTCGGCTCGAGCGTCCTGCACGTAGACCGCAATGTTCCAGAAGTTCTGCGCCACCCACCAGAGCACCACGCTCGCCGCATACCGGTCCTTCCGGCGCCAGAAGTAGATCACGAACACGCTCGGCACTATGAGCTGGAAGAGCGTGCCGCCCAGGAACTGGATGAACTCACCGAAGGGATTGAACACGAGGTGGCCGGTCTCGTGAATGGGGAGATCCACGCTGTCCATGAAATCGTACTCACCGATATGCGCGAGGAGATACATGCCGTAGAGCGCGAGCCCGGCGGTGAGCGCCAGCTTCCACCGACGCTCGGCGACAGGCGAGACGAGGGATTGCGTCATCCGACGAACAATAAGCAGATCCTTCGCGCCTGCCGCCCCGGCCGTCCGGAGCGGACAGTCAGTGGGCGGTGAGGACCCTCACGGTCCCGAACCCCGCGGCCAGCGAGTCCGCCGCCGCCCGGATCTGCACCGAGGCCTTCTGGAGCTCCCAGTCGGAGAACGGGTTCGCGTGC
>DATMOQ010000422.1:0-3698 GCA_035568195.1 Gemmatimonadales bacterium | reverse complement strand
CGTGAATTCCGGCGGGACACCGACGATCGGTCTGGCTGTGGGCACCCTGGCCTCGCTGCTGTTTCTGCTGACCAAGACCTTCGAGCGGACCCTGGCGGTGGGGGCGTTTTTCATCGTGTTCAACTACGGGCTGGCGTTCCTCGCGTACTTCGGCCTCCGGAAGCGCGAACCGGGGCTCGACCGTCCCTACCGCGCCCGTCACCCCCTGACGGGGACTGTGGCGCTGGCCGGGGCCGTGGTGTTTCTGGTCGCGGCCGTCACGACCGACACCACGAACAGTTTGATCGCGCTCGGTGTGGTCGCGGCCGCGTGGCCCATCTTTCTCATCATTCAAAGTACCGGTAAATTGGCGTGACCCGGCCCTAGTTCACCTTTGCAACGCGGGAGACCATCGCATGCGAGTCCGTCTACCTCTCGTGATGATCGGCGGCGCACTGCTCGTCGTCGGCTGCACTGACTCCACCACCGGACCGGCACCGGCCACCTCGTCGGTAACTCAATCGCAGCAGCCCGCGCTGGGCATCTTCAAGACCCGGCAAGCGGTCGCGGCGCAGTGGGCGGCGGACTTGATGGCCGCCAAAGGGGGCGGGGGGGGCGGGGGAAAGACCGCCAATACGGGCATTTTCTATCATGGCGGCCCCGTGATTTATCAGCAGAAGGTGGCGGCGGTGTACTGGGCCACCAGCGTGATTTACAACGGTGGTCCCACGCCCGGCACGACCGGGACCGGCGCGCAGGACGGATCATTGGTCGGGTTTTTCCTCCGGAACCTGGGCGGGTCCCCGTACTTCAACATCAACACCACCTATTTCGACGGGACTGGCGCGCACGTCCAGAACTCCGTGACCTACACGCAGTTCTGGGCCGACAATCACGCGCCGAGCGCCACCGTCTCCGACGCTGCCCTGCAGGCCGAAGTGGCCGCGGGACTCAGCTCGGGTGCGCTGACCTACGATCCGAACACGCTCTATCACGTATTCACCGGCCCGAACATCAACCTCGGGGGCGGGTTCGGCACGCAGTACTGCGCCTACCACAGCCATTTCACCTGGAACGGCAAGGACGTGAAGTACTCCGCCATGCCGTACGACTACACGTTCCCCTCCGCCTGCGCGGCGCTCAACGGCTCGCCGAACAACGATTTCGCGGCCGACGCCGAAGTGAATACGATGGCGCACGAGACGGAAGAGACCACGACGGACGAGGATTTGAATGCGTGGTTTGACCGCCGGGGGAATGAGAACGCCGACAAGTGCGCCTGGATGTTCGGGACCACCTACACGACGTCGAATGGGTCCACGGCGAACGAGAAGATCGGCGGGAAGGACTTCCTGGTGCAGATGAATTGGATCAACACCGGTTCAGGCGGGTGCCGGCAGAGCTTTTAGACACGTTGCCGCGGGAAGAAAAGACGACGCCGGCCTCACAGCGAGGCCGGCGTCGCTCTTTCAGCTGGCCAGCGACTCGAGCTCGGCGCCGGCCTTTTCCAGAATCTCCGCGACCCGCTTGCGGATCGACTCGTCGCGGGCCCGCCAGGTGGTGCGGTAGGCGTTGCGGACCAGACGACCCACGGCGCGATTGACGTCTCCCATCGCGCCGCCCATGGCGTCATCGACGGCATCGCGCACGCGGTCGAAGATCTCCTCGACCACGTCCTTGTGCTCGTCCAGGAAGGCGATGCCGGAATCCGTGATTCCGTAAACCTTCTTCCCCTCCACGTCCTGCGCTTTGACCAGGCCTTCGTCCTCGAGCCACTGGAGCGTGGGATACACGGTCCCGGGCGAGGGCGAGTAGCAGCCGTGCATGCGCTCTTCCAGCTCCTTCATCACCTCGTAGCCATGCCGCGGCTTGTCGCGGAGCAGCTTGAGGATGACGTACTTCATGTCTCCGGACTCGAACCACTGACGCCGGTGGCCCCCGCGACGCCCGGCTCGGAAGCCGAACACTTTGGGTCCGAACGCAAACGAAAACCCACCCCAATCACCGTGACGATGCATCTTTGCTCCTTGTGCGATATTACGTGCCGATATAGTCATCCGATACGTCGTGATGATATATCGCAAGATATATCTGGTCAAGGGGAAACGTAACTCGTTGTGGGGACTGTGATTGCTGATGGCCCAAACACAACGGGGGCCCGGTCGGGGCCCCCGTTGCCCTATTTCTGCTACGCGATCAGATCGCCTGCTGTAACGCGTGCCGCCGCAGCTCCATGAGGGGCCGCATCATCCGTTCACGATACGCGCCCTCTTCCGAGCGCACCCGATCGGACCGGGTCCGGAGGCGCTCGCGCTGCTCCGGGTTCGGCACCTTCCACGACACGGTCTGGCGCTTCTGGTGCCGCATGATCTCGATCTGCACGGTCTCCCCGACATCGTACGACCGGAGAATTCGCATCGCATGCTCGGGCGACGTCGGCTTCCGGTCGCCGATCGACACGATCACGTCACCACTCTTGAGGGGCAGCGTCGAGTCCTCGGGAGCCTTGACCACCAGGAGCCCGTCGTGCGTGCCGAAATAGTCGCCGAGATCCGAGTTGAGGGCGACGAGCTCCAGGTTGCACCAGCCGCCGCCGAAGCAGAATCCGAATCCCATTCCGTTCCCGTTCCCCCAGCCTTCCCCGAGATGGAGGTCGCCGCCGGGCGCGAGCACGAACGGGTCCATCTCTATCTTGGGCATCGCCAGTGAGCGGCCGCCCATCAGCGGCATGGTGCCGTTCATCGAATAGGTCACGTCTCCGGCCACAAACGTGGCCTTCTTGTTATCGGCCCCCCGACGGTACTCAATCTGCACGGTATCACCCGGATCGAGGGCCTGCGCCAGCTCGACCAGCTTGGTGCCGGGGCCCGATTCGTCCGAGTCCTCGGAGCGCACATTGGCCAGCGATACGCCGTTGAATTTCGTGACGACGTCACCGGCGCGGAGGCCGGCCTTCTCCGCCGGGCCGCCGGGGGTGACGGCCGACAGACGGGCGCCGATCTTGTCGGAATCGGCATCTGCACCCGTCGCGACGACGACGCCGATGCGGCCGTGGTTCCCGCTGAAGGTGTAGACCATCGTATTCGGGCGCGGCTCGGCGGCCCTCGGCCGCTGCGCGGCGACGGCGACCGGGAGGGCCAGAGCGGTACAGAGCGAAAGCCACTTGCGATTCATGAGCGACATCCTTCCGGAGCCTAGAGCCCCACGTAAGAGGCCCGGACGACTCGGACCTGGACCAGTTGATTCATGAGATCTACCCGCTGCTGCCACAGCTGAAGCTGGGCATCGACACCGCTCGGACCGCGGGTCGCCAGCTCTCCGTCAATGGCGGCGATCTGATCTTCGATCTGCGCGATCAGCGCCGCATCCCGCCCCGAGACCACCCGTCCGTCGGGCGCTGACGACCGGAGCGTGTTCTCGAGCTGCGCCGACGCGGCCCGCGCCTGCGCCAGATCTTCGGCACTGGCGGAGGGCGGCGTGAAGGGGCGGAACACCATCACTCCCGCCAGCACGGCGGCCGCCGCCATCGACCACGCCACCCAGCGACGGTTCCGCTGCTGACGGGCAGCCGTTACGCTGGCGCGGATCTCGGGCCAGCGGTCCCGGGCCGGTGACCGCGAGGGCAGCGCTTTCAGCTGCGCCACCCGCTGGTACAGCGCCTCGAGCTCATTCCGACACCCGGCACACGACTCGAGGTGCCTCCGGGCCCAGGCCGAGCC
>DATMOQ010000421.1:0-8284 GCA_035568195.1 Gemmatimonadales bacterium | reverse complement strand
GGTGCAGCAGCCCCTTCTGCAGCGTCACCAGAACCACGGTCAGCCCGTACAGGGCGAACATCCAGCGCAGGGGTCTGAAACCGGAAACGGCGCGACGGTCCACGCGATCTGACCCTGCCCGCCACCAATCCGTCACGGGCTCTGGTCGCCGTTCACGCGGCCGACGGGTTCTTCCGGGACCCCATGAACGAGGACCAGATCGCAGTCCCGGCCACGCAGAGATTCGCCACGATCACCGGATTCGAGTGGATCAGCGCGCCGTACGCGAGCCAGGCCAGCGCACCGACGCCCTGGACCCGGCGCAGCGTCGCCGGCTGCCGGAAGAAATACGAACTCACGAAAATCGCCGTCGCCAGCCATCCGACCCAATCAGCCATGTCGTCCTCCCGGTCGATGTAGGGCGTTAACGCTACTCAATTCGGTCGTGCGCTTGCGGGCCGGGTGGTACGCGTGCACGGTTAGGGGCGCACCTCACTCCGGAGATCATCATGAGACCCGCATCCCTCCTGGCGTCGCTCGTTCTGTTCGCCGCACTCATCACCTCCCGCGCCTCGGCGCAGGGGGCCTCGCCGGCGTATACGCCGCCCCCGCCGCCGCAGCCGCAGGCGCCTGCCGTCGAAGCCCGGCTTCACGTGTTCGACGTGCTGGACTTCGATGTGTTCAGTAATCAGAAGTGGGATCGCCTGGGCGAATCACACGCGCAGGATATCGTGGTCACCTGGCCCGACGGTCACGAAACGCACGGCCTCGAGGCGCACATCGCAGACCTGAAGGCCATGTTCGTCTACGCGCCGGACATCAAGATCGCCGTGCATCCCATCCGGTTCGGATCAGGCGACTGGACCGCGGTGACCGGGTACATGACGGGAACGTTCAGCAAACCCATGCCGATCGGCGGCGGGAAAGTCATTCAACCCACCGGGAAGTCGTTCCGGCTGTGGATGGCGACCATTGGACATTGGAACGGCGGGACGATGGATCACGAGTGGCTCTTCTGGGACGGTCAGGACTTCATGAAGCAGCTCGGGCTGGCGCTGTAGCGCAGTCAACCGGCGGAAAGACACGTGACGCGGGTTGACTGGTCTTGACGGTGCTGATATACTAACTTTAGTCGAAGAAATGGAGTCCTGATCTGACTCGCCGTCGGGGGAGGGTGGTATGCATCGCTGGTTCTTCCTGCTGCTCGGGGTCACGCCCCGGCTCCTGACGGCGCAAGCCGACACCGTGCGAGTAGGTCCGGATGCCCGGGCGCTCGATGGCCTGCGATACCGCGACCATTTCCTGTCCACCTCGGTCAAGCGTACCCATGGGGATTCGATCCTGAGTGACGTGCACTACGCCATCGACGTCCGGCACGAGACCCAGGGAGGACGGGCCGTGGTCCACGTGACCGTCGGACCGCTTTCCGATCAGCCGGATCCGCGGGTCCGGATCACGACGCTCCTCGACCCGCGCACGACCCTCCCGCTGCATTATGAGATCCACACCGCCTCCGGCGACCTGCTCGATGCCGAGTTCCAGGGGACGCACGTTACCGGCACCCGGCGGCTCGCGGCGGATTCCACGTCCGCGCAGTTCGACATCACACTTCCCGAGCCCGCCTTCCTGGGTGCGTACGAGGACGCGGCGCTCGACGCGATGCCGCTCCAGGTCGGGATGGTGCTGCGCGTTCCCGTGGTGAGTCTCTCGTTCACCGGCGGCGCGACGGTGCAGCCGTACTTCTACCGCGTGTTGCGGCGCGACACCGTCCAGGTGAACGGACGCGGTCTTCCGGCCTGGGTGGTGGAGTCACGGGATACCGTGAACACGAACACGATCTGGCTGATCGACGAGCCGCCGTACACGTATCGCTGGCTCCGCGTCTCGGTCCGGGGGCGCGTCACCGACCTGACGCAGGTGGTCCGCCCCATGCCTTGACATTCGACAATCGGACGCTCATGATTGTCGAATGACAAGGTATGCGCCCAAGTCCGACCTCGAAGTCCTCCAGGGGACGCTCGACCTCCTCGTGCTCAAGGCGTTGGGCGCGGGCCCCCTGCACGGCTGGGCCATCTCCCGACGCATCCGCGACCTGTCGAGCGACGTCCTGTCCGTGAATCAGGGCTCCCTCTATCCCGCCCTGTATCGGCTCGAGGAGCGCGGCTGGATCGTGGGGCAGGACGCACAGTCGCCGGAAGGCCGGCGCATCCGGGTCTACCGGTCCACCGCCGCCGGACGCCGGCAGGTGGTCCGCGAAGTCGAGACCTGGGATCTCTATGCCGCGGCCATGCGGCGGGTCATTCTGGCAACGTGATGGTCGAAACGACGCGTCGTCTTCTGCACCGCATCCGCCAGCTCTTCCGGCGGTCGGCGACCGAGGTCGCCATGGACGCGGAAATGCGGCATCACATCGAATGCGAAACGGCGGCCGGGATAGCCGCCGGCTTGTCCCCGGGCGAGGCGCGCCGGGTCGCGTTGCGGGATTTCGGCGGCGTGGAGCGTTTCAAAGAACAGGCGCGCGACGAGCGGGGATTCCGCCCTCTCGAGGACCTGGCCGGCGACATTCGCTATGCGGCCCGCGGATTGCGCAACAATCCGGGGTACGCCCTGGCGGCCGTGCTCACCTTTGCGCTGGGCATCGGTCTGGCCACGGCGATCTACAGCGTGGTCCACGGCGTCCTCCTGCAGCCGCTTCCCTACGCCCGCGCCGATCGCTTGGTGGCCCTCTGGGAGCGCAATGTCGCCGGCGGCGCCGAGCGGAACGTGGTCTCCGTACCGAACTTCGAGGCCTGGAGGGATCGCACCCGCTCATTCGCCGGGATGGCGGCGCTCGTCCCGCAGCCGGTGACCCTCGACGGACCGGATCCGGAGCGCGTCATGGGCGCCCTCGTGTCCCCCGGATACTTCGGGCTCCTCGGCGTGCCACCGGAGGCAGGGCGGGACTTTGCGGCGGGCGACATCCCGCGGGATGCCGTGATCTTGAGCGATGGTTTGTGGCGACGGCGTTTCAGCGCCGACCACCAGATCATCGGGTCTTCGGTCAGGCTCGACGGCAAGCCGTTTACGGTGGTGGGCGTCATGCCGGCAGGATTCGATCCACCACGGTTCGGATGGCTCCCGGACCAGGAGCTCTGGTTCCCTTTCGTGGCCACGCCGGCGAATCGCGAGTGGGGGCGCTTTCTCCTGGTGGTCGGCAGGCTTCGGGATGGGGTGTCGGTCCCGATGGCCCGCATGGACCTTGGAGCAGTCGCCGACCAGCTGGGGCATGAGAACCCGTCGGACAGCGGATGGTCCACGGCCCTCGTCCCGCTGGCTGAACAGATCACCGGCGACGTCAAAACGCCGCTGCTCATCATGTTGGGCGCCGTGGCGCTCCTGTTCCTGATGGCCGCCATCAATGTCGGGGCCCTCACCCTCGGCTGGGTGCGTCGTCGCGAGCGCGAGCTGGCCGTCCGGCGCGCGATCGGTGCCAGTGCCGGCCGCATCTTCCGGCAGGTGCTGACCCACAGCCTGGTACTCGGGGTGATCGGCTCGGCCGTGGGCGTCGTCGCGGCGCTGGCCGGTACCCGCGTCCTCACCGTGCTCATGCCGCCCGACGTGCCGCGGACCGGAGATATCCGAATCGACGGGGCCGTCCTGCTCTTCGCGACGGTCGCGGCGGTGGCGGCTACGGCGGCGTTCGGCGGATTTGCGGCGTTCCGGAGCGCCCGTCTCCAGGGCACCGTGGCCGCGCCCACGCAAGGACGGGTCACGCGGCGGCTGGGTGGCGGGTCCCTGGTGATCGCGGAAGCAGGGCTGGGCGTGGTGCTGACTATCCTCGCGGGGGTGATGGTCCGGAGTTTCGCGAACCTGCGCGCCGTGAACCTGGGATTTGAGCCTGGCGGCGTGGTCGCGGCTCGCATCTCGTTGCCGGGGGTGTCGTACGGTACGCTCGAGGCCGACCGGCAGTTCTTCGACGCCTTGACCGACCGGTTGCGATCCGCGCCGGGTGTGCGTGCGGCGAGTGCCGCCACCACTCTTCCTCTCTGGTGCTGCGCCCCCGCCACCGACGCCTGGGACGCGGCGACTCCGCCGTCCGGCGGCGCCGCACCGCCAACGGTGGACGTCCGCTACGTTGACTCGTCGTACTTCGTGGCGCTGCGCATTCCCATCGATCGGGGCCGGGGGTTCGCCGGGCGCGAACCGACCGGCGGGCTCCCGCACCTGCTCATCAATCAGCACCTCGCGCGGGCCCTGTGGGGCGATGCCGACCCGGTGGGTCGAAGACTCCACGTCGACCTGGGGGATTGGCAGACGCAGAGACCGATGGCCGACGCCGAGGTGTCGGGGGTGGTGGGGGACGTCCGCCTGGCTGACCCGCGGACGCCTCCCCGGGGGACGGTCTATCTCTCGACCGCCCGCTTCCCCAGCTCGGTACGTGACATCATCGTCCGCGGGGACGGCCGATCGGATGCGCTGGTGGGCGCGCTCCGCGCGGCGGTCCGGTCACTCGATCCCGCACTGCCCCTCAGCATGGTGACGTCGGTTCCGGACGCGGTCGACCGCTCCCTGGCCCGGGACCGGTTCACGACGCTGATCTTGAGCGTGTTCGCGGTCGTCGCGTTGCTCCTGGCGGCGGTCGGGATGTACGGCGTGTTCGCGGCCGAAGTGGGTGCCAGGCGCAAGGAGATCGGTGTGCGGCTCGCACTGGGGGCGCGAGGTGCCGGCGTCATCAGGCTGGTGGTACGTCGAGCGGCGCTGCTCGCGGGCGTGGGGGTGACCCTGGGCGTCGGTGCCGCCCTGCTGCTTACCCGATCGATGGCGTCCCTGCTGTTCGGAGTCGGCGCCTCGGACCCTGTATCTGTGGCCGGAGCGGCCCTGCTGCTGCTCAGCGTCGCCCTCGCCGCGACCGCGATTCCGGCAGTCCGGGCGGCGCGAACCTCGCCCCTCGAGGCGATACACTCGGATTGAGCGGGGCGGGTCAGCCCCCCTTCTTGAAGAGCAGGCTCACGAATGCCGGCACCGTGGCCTGCCGGGCCCAGTCCCGCTGCAGCTCGCAGAGGAGCTGCGGAATCGTGATCAGCCGCGCTCCCGCCTGCTCGGCCCGACGCAAGGCGGTCTCGTGCGCCGTCACGGACGTTCCTCCCACGGCATCCACCACGGGATAGACGTCGAAGCCGTCGCGGAGCGCATCGAGCGTCGGAAAGGCCAGGCACGCTTCGGTCCAGAGGGCCGTCATGATGGGCTTCCGCCGGCCTGTGGACTCTACCGCCCTCCGGAACTCCACATCTTCCCAGGCGTTGATCTGGGTTCGATCCAGGACGTTCCCGCCGCCGATGGCGTCGAGGAGCGGCTGGACCGTGGGCTGGTTCGCGCCCGTCTTGACGTTCACGGTGGAATGGACGATCGGCACGCCGTAGGCCCGCGCCGTCTTCGCCACGGTCACGACGTTGTCGACCAGGGTCTGGTGATCCATCGACTTGATTGAATTGACCTGGGTGGGTTGATAGTCGATGACCAGGAGCACGGAGTTCTGCGGCGTGAGAAGATGGTCGACGATCGGGTCGCGGATCGGTTCGCTGCTCATGAGATGCCTCCCTGACAGTCCGAAACCTAGGGCCCCGCGACCACCTTGCCAGGTTCGGACTCCATCCATTTTGCTACTTACTCGGGCGTGCCCGGGGCCTTTACGTTGACTCGAAGAAGAGGGGGACGCATGCGGATCGGGATACTGGGTTCCGGGCTGATGGGCGGAAAGCTGGGAACGCTCTTCGCGCGGGCCGGGCACGACGTGGTGTTCAGCTATGCGCGGAGCCGTGGAAAGCTCAGCCGGCTCGCGCGGGACGCGGGGGGCACGGCCCTGGCGGGGACGCCGGCCGAGGCCGCCGATGGAGCGGACGCCCTCCTGCTCGCCGTCCATTGGCTGCGCCTTGACGACGTGTTGAAACAGGCCGGTGATCTGGCGGGGAAGACCGTGCTGACCTGCTCGCTCCCGATGAATGCCGAGAACACGGAGCTGGTGGTCGGCCGCACAACGTCGGGTGCGGAGGAGCTGGCCAAGCGGCTCCCGAAGAGCAAGGTGGTCTCGGCCTTCAACACGGTGCCCAGTGAAGTTCTTTTCGGGGTGTTCGCGTCACGACGTCGAGCGAAGAAGCCGAGCCTGGCGTACTGCGGGGATGATGCCTTGAGCAAGCGAACCGCTGCGGAGTTGATCCGGGACGTGGGGTTCGAGCCGCTGGATGTCGGGCCACTCCGGATCGCCCGCTACACCGAGCCGTTCGCGCTGCTGATGGGTCAGCTGGCCTACGAGGGGACCGAAGGACCGGAGGTGGCGTACCGGTTCGAGTGGTTCAAGACGTAGAGTGCTGAACCGTCGGAATCAGGACAGCACAGAGTGCGGGAAGCGACGATGGAGGAGCTGGTCGAGGCCGAGCGCGCGGCCCGCCGCGCCCACCGCCACCGCGAGGCAACCCAGGACGAATACCGGGTCGTTGCTGCCCAAGGCATAGAGCGGATCATTGTGGGGCAACAGCACCATCACCCCGTTCATCAGGAGATAGTTGAGGGTGAGCAGGATCCCTCCAACGGCCGCGGCGCGTGTCGCGAGCCCCAGCACCAGACAACATCCGATCGTCACCTCGGCGCACGCTACGGCGGGCGCGAAGAACGCCACGTGAGGCAACACCACCGCGGAAAGGAACTCGCGGTAGAGCGGCACGCTGTGGGGGAGCCGGTCCTGGATCACGCCGGCCATCCACCCCGGCCAGGGGCGCCAGTTCTCCCCGACCTTGTTCAGGGCCGCCCGCAGGAACGCGGTGCCGAGGTACAGCCTGAGGGGCACGAGCGTCCAACGAGGTGCCCGATCCAGGGCGCGGACCGCAGCCATGTCGAGCCCGGTCACCACAGAGGAATTCCCGGATACCGGCGGGCCAAACGCGTGTCGACACCCCACACGCGTCCCCCGGCACCGAGCATGACGGTGACGAGGAGCATCATGGTCGCTGGTCTGGGCCCCGGGCTGACCAGGATGGCCAGCGAGTGAATTGGCAGGGCGAGGCCCACCGCGACCGCCAGTCCTACCAGCGCCGCGGCGCGGGTGACCGTGCCCGACAGCAGTGCGAGTCCGACGAGAAGCTTGAGGCCGGTGGTGGCGGGCGATTCCGGTGCGTGGAAGAAGGCGGCACCCGTGAACATGAGTCCCGCGTAGATCCGCATCACCGCGAAGGGCCAGCGAGGAACCGCACCAGAATCCATGAGCGCTTCCCTGGAGGGTGACCCGAAGAACCTAGGGTCGGCGGAGGGCGTCAGCTGGGTGCGGCAGGTGCGGGGTGGGTCAGGTTCCGGCCTCGCAGATCAGCCGACGGATGACTCGGCTCGACTTACCGCGGGGGGCCTTCGTCGAGGATCTGCCGGCGCAGCTGATCACGGAGGTGTTCCAGCAGCTCCGTCGAGTCCACCCCGCGCGACTGCGTCTCGCTCTTGACCCAGCTCAGCAAGGCCAGGCGCTGGGTGTGCGCCATGCCGTCGGTACCCAACGCGAGCGTGGTCCCGCACTGACAGGTGGCCAGCGCTTGCGATCCCAGTGGCTCCGGCGGCTCCCAATCTTCCAAGTCCGCGTCATACGACCTCGCCTGGCCACGGCGGTCCGTGTTCAGGATGTATTCCCGCAGAGTGGCGAATTGCCGGCCGCAGTTGTTACAGGTCTTCGGGAAGGAGGCTTCGAAGTGTCCACGGAGAATCTGCAGGACTTCGGTCTCGGTCATAGCACCCGGCGTGATCAGCCCGCCGCCCGCTCCAGGGCCGCCGTGAGCGTGTCGGGATCCCACGAGTCGTCGAAGCGGACGTCGTTCACGTAGAACGTGGGCGTCCCGTTCACGCCACTGCGGACCCCGCCCATGAAGTCGTCCCGGACCTTGTCCTTATACGCGTGAGCGGAGAGCTCGCGAGTGACGGTAGAGACATTGAGCCCCAGGTCGCCCGCGTATTCCAGCAGGTCCTCGTCCTGCAACGCGAATTGCCGCTCGAACAGCCGGTCATGCATCTCCCAGAACTTCCCCTGCGCTCCTGCCGCCTCGGCCACCTCCGCCGCGTGCTCCGCATGCGGGTGCACGTTGGTCAACGGGAAGTTCCGGAACACGAAGCGCAGTTTGGAGCCCAGACGGGCCCGCACTTCCTTGACGATGGGGTGGGCCCGGCGGCAGTGCGGACATTCGAAGTCGCCGTATTCGACCAGCGTCACCGGCGCGGTGGCCGACCCGAGCGCGTGGTCGGCGGCGGTGACGGGAACGGTGAGGAACGCGGTTTCGTGGCGCTTGCTCATGAGGTT
>DATMOQ010000420.1:0-3920 GCA_035568195.1 Gemmatimonadales bacterium | reverse complement strand
GGATCTGCTGACCTGCTTATCGCTTGACCAACTCGAGAATCAGGCTCTCCCTCGCAGGAACCGTAACCGAATACACCAACTTGCCGTCTTTGGCGACCGCCAGAGGCGGTCCTTTCTTGTTCGCCCGTAAATCCAGGGCCCAGTAAGAGCCCGCCGAGAGCGTTCCTGCTGCCGAAGTGATCGAGAGGGTTTTCTCCGAAGTGGCGAGGTTCACCACGACCAGCGCGGTGTGATTGCGGGCGCGGCGGAGGTACGCGGCGACGCCGGGGTCTCCCGACGTGACCGGGATGAGCTTCCCTTCGGCCAGGGCTTCGTTGGTGGCGCGCAGATGGATGAGCTGGCGATACAGATTGAGGAGCGAGCCCGGAGCCGAGTCTTGCACTGCGACATTGGCGCTGGCTGAGTCAGGCTGCAGGGTCTCCCAGGGCGTGCCGGTGGTGAAGCCGCCGCCGGGGCCGCCGGTCCACTGCATCGGCGTGCGGAGACGGGGGTCGGGCTTGTCGCCCGTCATCCCGATCTCTTCCCCGTAGTAGACGAACGGGAGTCCCGGCAGCGTCAGGAGCAGGGTGGCGGAGAGACGCGCCCCCACGAGGTCGCCGCCCAGGACCGTCAGCGTCCGCGTCGCGTCGTGGTTGCGCTGCAGTGGGGACCAGCGCTGGTCGGGTACCGCGTCCTGGAGGCGGAGGTAAGCGGCCAGCAACCCGCCGACCGTATCCCGTTTCACGGCCCAGAGCAGCGAATCCGAAAGCGCAAACGTGAAGTACGAGGTCAGCTGGTCGGGATAGTAGGTGAGGACAGTGTCGATCGGGTCCCAGACTTCACCCACCGCGTAGGCGTTCGCGTTGGTGGCATGGACGTGGCGGGCCCACTCGCGCAGATACTGATGGGTGCCCCGGCAGTCCATCAGGCACTTTCCCTCTTCCATCAGGTATTGCACCGCATCGAGCCGGAAGCCGTCCACCCCCATCTGCTTCAGCCAGTAGTCCGCGATTTTCATCCCCTCGGCGCGCACCGCCGGGGAGTTGTAGTTCAGGTCGGGCATGCCGGAATAGAAGATCCCGTAGTAGTACTCGTCCCGCACCGGCGACTTGTGCCACGCGGGCGCGCCCCAGGGTCCCTTCCCGCCGTCGGTGGGCGAAAAGATGTACCAGCTCCGGTAGGGGGACGCGGTGTCCCGGAGCGCCGCCTGGAAGTACGGGTGCCGGTCGGAGCTGTGGTTCAGCACCATGTCGACGATGACTTTGAGCCCCCGGCGGTGGGCTTCGGTCATCATCCGCTGAAAGTCCGCGTTTGTCCCGTACGCCGGCTCGACCTTGTAGTAGTTCGACACGTCGTAGCCGTGATAGGACGGCGATTCCGCGATGGGCATGAGCCAGATGCACTTGACGCCCAGGCCCCTGATGTAGTCGAGCCGGGCGGTGAGGCCGTTCAGGTCGCCCACCCCGTCCCCATTCGAGTCGTAGAAGGAGCGGACGAAGACTTCATAACACGTAGCCCCGTGCGTCCAGCGCGGGGCGGGGCTCTGAGCGAAGGCCAAGGAACTGCCAACCGTCAAAGCAAGCGACGTCAAGCAGAAGCGTCGAGTCATGGGACTTTCGTGGCCGTATCGATGGCGACGGCGGTGAGCGCGGTGAGATGCACGGCGATGGCGTGCGTCGAGTCGACGGCCACCAGCGTGCCCACGCAGGTGGTACCGGTCCGGCCTCCGGTGAGGAGGTCGCAATAGTTTCCCGCCGGCATCCCGGTGGTGATGGTGGCGGAAATGGTCGAGTCCTCGCGGTTGATGGCCACGAAGCCGAGCGCGCCGCGGGAGAACGCGATCGCCTCGGCGCCGTCGTCCCACCAGTGGTTCTGGTCGGTGCTGTGCACCAGCTTCCGGAAGCTCACCATGTGCAGGATGTAGGGCTCCCGGTGCTCGCAGACCCACTGGCCGTCGACGGCCGAGTCGGGGTTGGCGGCACAGGTGACGTTCAGGGTATGGCCCCCGGCGTCCGACGGCGGACCCATGCTGTTCTCGGCGGGGCGCTGGAACGCGTAGCTCGAGAGGATGGACGGATATCCGTAGGGCTGCGCCAGCATCCAGACATTCGCGAGCCGGAACACCGCACCGTCCCGGTAGCTGATGGTCCCATCGCTGTGCTGGGTGTCGTGGTTCTGGAGGAAGGCGACCGCCTTGTCCGACGGCATCAGACCCCAGGCGGTCTCCGAGAACTGGTTTCCCGGCGTCCCGTTGGGATTGAGCTGGGCGATGTACTGGCCCGGCTTCTCCAGGAACTTGTCCCCGACGCCGGTATAGATGAACTCGGTGATGTCCGCGGCACCGCCTGACGAATACGCTTCGCCGAAGTAGTCGCGGGGGCTGAGGGCCTCGCCGTAACCGGAGCTCACTTCCAGGAAGTAGTAGGGAAGGGGCTTGGCCTCGGCCATCATCGCGGAGTCGACGATCCAGAAGATGCTGTCGAGGGACACCTGCTGAATGTGCTTCGCGGCGTCGATGCGGAAGCCGGCCACGCCCATGTTCGCCAGCGAAATGAGATAGGCCGCGATCTTGTGGCGGACCGAGTCCTTCTCGGTATTGAGATCCGGAAGCCCGAGCAGCTCGCAATCCTGCACGTTGGCCGCGTCGGCATAGTTGGTGACGGTACAGGTGGGCTGGTGAAAGTCGTTGCTGTTGTAGAGCCCGGGATAGTTGTACTTCGTGTACGCCGTGCCGTTCGAGCCGACGCCGGGGCTCGGGAAGTTGGTCATGTGGTTGATCACGGCGTCCACGTAGATGCCCACGCCCACGTTGGCGCAACGCGTCACCATGTCCTGGAACTCGGCCCCGGTGCCCGAACGGGAGAGGGCCACGCTGTAGCTCACGGGCTGGTAGCGCTCGCTCCAGTCGAAGGTGGGGGTGATGCTATGCTCCTGGGGCGGGGACACCTGTACGGCGGTGAAGCCCGCGGGGGCCAGGACGTTCTCGCACTCGGCGGCGATGTCGGTCCACTTCCATTCGAAGAGGTGGACGAATACCTCACCGGCGGCCATGTGTCCCGAAGGCCGGTAGGTCTGCGCCAAGGTGGGGCGTGGCGGCGGTGGACCGCCGGTCACGGGTGGTGTGAGGGGCCCCTGGGAGCAGGCGCCGATGCTCAAGAGGCAGAGGGTCAGCCGCAGCGAAGGAGTCATCGAAAACACCGGAATAAAGAACCGGGGCTCCGCCGCCGAAACGGCGGAGCCCCGGCCAGGTTCATCGCGGATCAGTAACCGGGGTTCTGCTTCAGATTCCGGTTCGCGATCAGCTCGTTTGCGGGGAGCGGATACAGGTCCCGGGTCGCCGCGGTCGAGTGGGCGGTGGAGTCACTGCCGTATGCGTTGGCGCCCTTCCACGCCCACAGGTACGTGCCGCCGGTGAAGAGCCCGTAGCGGACCAGGTCGGTCCGGCGGTGGGCTTCCCACATGAGCTCACGTCCCCGCTCGTCCAGAATGAACTGGGTCGTCAGCTGGGCGCCCGTGATCCTCTTGGTGGTATCGCCGGCGAACGCGCGGAGCCGAAGCGCGTTGACGTAGCCCTTCGATGTAGTGGTATCCCCGCCGCCGCCCCGCACCTGCGCTTCGGCGTAAATCAGGTACGCCTCACCCAGCCGGAACATGGGGAAGTCGGTGTCCGCGAACGATGGGTTCGACCCGGTGGCCCCGAGGTGCGTCTTGTTCGAGTACTTGGGGTTCGGGATGCCGGCGCCGAAGCTCGAGATGCTGGTCACCGCCACGGTCTGGTTACTGTCCACGAAGAAGTGGCTTGCGCGGACGTCACCCGCCGCATAGAGGTCATGCGCTGATGGCTTCAACCGAAGGCCATACCAGCATCCATCGACCCCATAGTCCGAATTGTGCATGTCGTTGCCGCAGGACGCATGGATGAGGAAGTTCGTCGAGCCGTA
>DATMOQ010000419.1:0-4788 GCA_035568195.1 Gemmatimonadales bacterium | reverse complement strand
CGGGTCCTGCGCAGCCAGGGCCCGGGGGGCTCCGGCCAGCGCCAGGAATACCCCCCCGCAGGGACCAATTCGCCAAGTGGCGTTCACGCCTCAACTTAACTAGATTCAATCGCTTACACCACTTGAGCCCACTCGTGCGTCTGTCGGAACTGTTGTCCCCGAGCCGCATCCGGGTACCCCTCAAGTCCCACGACAAGGCCGGGATTCTGGGGGAGCTCGTCGACTTGCTCATCCCGGCGCCGGGGGCCGGGGCGGACCGGCAAGAGGTGCTCGACGCCGTTCTGGAACGGGAGCGCCAATTCCCGACTGGGATCGGGTTCGGCGTCGCGGTGCCGCACGGGAAGACGCCCGCCCTGTCCGGGCTGGGGGTAGTGGCCGGGACGTCGTCCGAGCCGGTGTCCTACGAAACGGTGGACGGTGAGCCGGTGCGGCTGTTCTTCCTGATGGCCGGCCCGGAGACGATGGCGGGCACCCATGTCAAAGCCATTTCCCGGATTGCGCGACTGGTCCGGCACGAGACGGTCCGCAGCCGTCTCTTGGGGGCCCGGACGCCCGACGAGTTCTACCGCGTGCTCTGTGAAGCCGAAGAAGGGGGAGGGGTGTGACGGATTTGGAACGAACCAGCTGGCGTTCCTCGTATTGTGGCGCCCTGCGGGCCGAACACATCGGTCAGCGGGTGACGCTGGGGGGCTGGGTGCATCGCCGCCGGGACCTGGGCGGAATCGTATTCCTGGATCTGCGGGATCGCGCGGGCCTGGTGCAGGTCGCCGTGGGTCCGGCCTGGGCGGGCGCCGACGTGGTGGGGCGCGCGGGCGGGCTGGGCGCGGAGACCGTGGTAGTGGTGGAGGGGGAAGTGGTCGCGCGTCCCGCCGACATGAAAAATCCGGAGCTCGCGACGGGTGACGTGGAGGTGCACGCCACGTCCGTCCGGGTCGTGGGGCCCGCGGAGACTCCGGCCATTCCGGTGGCGCGCGGCAAGGGTGAGGAGCTGGCGGCCGAGGAGTCCCGGCTCACGCATCGGCATCTCGACCTCCGCCGGCCCGAGATGCAGGCGAACCTGATCCTCCGGCACCGTCTGCTGCAGCGCTCGAGACGGACCATGTCCGACCTCGGCTTCCTGGAGATCGAGACGCCCATCCTCACCAAGCCGACGCCGGAAGGCGCACGGGACTACCTGGTGCCGTCCCGGGTGCATCCGGGCGAGTTCTACGCGTTGCCGCAGTCGCCGCAGATCTACAAGCAGCTCCTGATGGTGTCGGGCTTCGACCGGTACTTCCAGATCGCGCGCTGCTTCCGCGACGAGGACCTCCGCTTCGACCGGCAGCCGGAGTTCACCCAGATCGACATCGAGGCGTCGTTCGTGGGCCCCGAGGACGTGCAGCGCTTCGTCGAAGCGGTGCTGGTGGCGTGCTGGGCGGAAGCGGGGCAGACCGTGGCGTCGCCCTTTCCACGCCTGGCCTGGCGGGATGCGATGGCCCGCTACGGCTCCGACAAGCCGGACCTGCGGTACGACATCCGGCTCGCCGATTGGACGAAGGAATTCACGAGCTGGACCGACTTGCCGCTCGCGGGCGCGCTGGCCAGTGACGCGCGAAATCGCCTCGAGGGATTCCTCGTCCCGGGCGGGGCCACGCTGTCCCGCAAGGAGATCGACGCGCTGTCGGAGATCGCCAAGCGCGCGGTGGGGAAGACCGTGGTGTGGTGCAAGCGTCAGGGGGAGCAGCTGTCGGGGTCGGTCAAACTCACGGCCGAGCGGACCGCGGCATTGGGAATGACGGATGGCGCCCTCGCAGTGATGCTCTTCGGCGCGCCCACGGAAATCCGGCCGGTGCTGGGCACGCTCCGGGTGGAGACCATCCGGCGGCTCAAGCTCGCGCCGTCCACGGCGCACGCGTTCTGCTGGGTGGTGGATTTCCCGCTGTTCGAGCCCGATCCGGACACGGGGAAACCGGTCTTCGCGCATCACCCCTTCACGGCGCCGCACCCCGAGGATATCGGGAAGCTCGACTCCGAGCCCTTGGCCTGCCGCGCGCTGCACTACGATGCCGTGTACAACGGCCACGAGCTGGGCTCGGGCTCCATCCGGATCACCGATCCCGCGGTGCAGCGCACCGTGTTCCGGCACCTGGGTCTGTCGCCGGAGGAGATTGAGAGTCGGTTCGGCTTTCTGCTGAGGGCGCTCGCGGCGGGTGCCCCGCCGCACGGCGGCTTCGCGGTCGGGTTCGACCGGGTCGCCATGTTGCTCGCGCAGGCGACGTCGCTCCGTGACGTGATCGCGTTTCCCAAGACCACCGCCGCCCGCGCGCTCTTCGAGGGCGCGCCGTCTCCGGCCCGCGCCGAGGACATTGCGGCCCTGCATCTCGAGGTGACCCGATGAGTGATGACGTCACCCGCCGGCTCTCGGTGGAAGGCGTGGATCCCCTGACGTTGGCCGGCGTCAACGACGCCAACCTGATCGAGCTCTCGCGCCGGCTGGGCGTGCGCGTGTCGCTCCGGGGGGACATGCTCACGCTGCAGGGCAAGGCGGAGGCGGTGGAGCACGCGCTTCCCATCACCCAGGCGCTGGTGGATCTGGCCCGGGTGGGCGATCCGGTGGACACGCACGACGTCGAGCGGCTGGTGCTCGAGGACGGCGCCCCGCCGCCGGTGGGAGAGGCCGGCGAGTACCGGATCATCCTGCCGGGCCTCCGCCGGGTCATTCAGGCCAAGACCGCCGGACAGCGCGAGTATCTCCAGGCCATCCAGCAGAAGGAAATCGTGATCGGGATCGGACCCGCGGGAACGGGGAAGACCTATCTCGCGGTGGCCGCGGCCGTCGACGCGCTCGCCCGGCACCGGGTTCGCCGCATCATCCTGGCGCGGCCGGCGGTGGAAGCCGGAGAGAACCTCGGGTTCCTGCCCGGTGACCTGCAGCAGAAGGTGGACCCGTACCTGCGGCCCCTCTACGACGCGCTCGAAGACATGATGCCGCGGGACCGGGTCGAAAAGGCACTCGAGACGCGCGTGATCGAAATCGCGCCCCTGGCGTACATGCGGGGCCGGACTCTGTCGGACGCGTTCGTGATTCTCGACGAAGCGCAGAATGCCACCGGGATGCAGATGAAGATGTTCCTCACGCGCTTGGGCGTGAACTCCCGCGCCGTCATCACGGGCGACAAGACGCAGATCGATCTGGCCAACCGGGAGGACTCGGGGCTCCTGCAGGTGGAGCGGATTCTTCCCGGGATCGAGGGCATCGGGTTCTGCTACCTCACGGATACGGACGTGGTCCGGCACAAGCTGGTGCGGGAGATCATCAAGGCGTATGCGGAAGACAGCCAAGGCTGAGCCGCCGATCAAAGAGAGCCGCGTCCGCTACCACCTGATCCGGTGGTGGTGGGTGGCGGGCCTCGCCGTGCTGGCCGAGACCGCGTTCTCGTTTGGCGCGCGGGGCGGCCTGGACGTCGAGACCATGCTGGGCGTGATGCTCGAGAACGCGCTCATCCTGTGCGTGTTCTGGGTGCTGCTCTACTACTACCGCCGCGAGACGTACCGGGACAATCGCCAGGTGGCGATGATCGGCTTCCTCTTCGCGTTCATGATCGTCTGCGCGGCGGTGGTGGCCCGCGTGTCGCCGCAGCATCCCGAGCTCATTCCGCTCCCGCTCTTCGCCATGATCCTGACGGCACAGTTCAACGGCCGCGTGTCGATGATCGGCGCGATGATCCTCGCGGCGCTGGTGGACGTGCAGCCCGTGTTCCACGACGGTCCGGCACTGTTCGTCTGCCTGGCGGGCGGCATCACCGCGGCGCTGTCGGTGCGGACCCTCCGGCGCCGCAGTCACCTGTACCTCGCGGTCCTGATCACCGCGATCGGATACTTCGACGCGGCGCTGGCCCTCGGGCTGGTGGGGCACTGGGACCTGAGCGAAATCGGCTGGCGCACGCTGCTCGGCGCCGCGAACGCGCTGGTGTCCGCCTCCCTGACCATCCTCCTGCTCCCGGTGATCGAGAGCATCACGACCGTCACCACCGACCTCACGCTGTTGGAGCTCTCCGATCCTGGCCGGCCGCTGCTGCGCCGGCTGTCCCTTGAAGCCCCGGGGACGTACGCGCACAGTGTGGCGATGGCGAACCTGGTAGAGGCCGCCTGTGACGCGATCGGCGCCAACGGGCTCCTGGGCCGCGTGGGGTGCTACTACCACGACGTCGGCAAGCTCGGCAATCCCGGGTTCTTCGTGGAGAATCAGAACCGCGGCACCAGCAATCCGCACGACCGTATCACGCCGCAGCAGTCCGCCAAGATCATCCGCCAGCACGTGATCGACGGCGTCCGTCTGGCGCAGGAGGCGCGGCTCCCCGAGATCATCACGGCGTTCATCCCGGAGCATCACGGCACGTCCGAGATCAACTACTTCCTCGACAAGGCCAAGCGGCAGCGTGACGTGACCGTGAATCCCGCGGACTTCCGCTATCCCGGCCCGCGCCCGCGCTCCATCGAAACCGCCATCGCCATGCTGGCCGACTCCATCGAAGCCTCGCTCCGCGTGCTGGACGACCTCACCCCCGGCCGGATCACCGAGGTGATCGCCCACATCGTGCGGAACAAGCTGCAGGCCGGCCAGCTCGATGAGGCGCCCATCACCCTGCAGCAGCTCGACGAAGTGAAGGCCGAGTTCGTGAGGGTGCTGTCGGGCATGTACCACAACCGCATTGACTACCCGGAAGATCGTGGCGGCATCTCGGCGGGCTGGCACGGCTCGCAGCCGTCGGCGCCCGCTGCCGGCGCCTGAGCGCCTGCTGCGGGCAG
>DATMOQ010000418.1:0-2043 GCA_035568195.1 Gemmatimonadales bacterium | reverse complement strand
CGTTCTCACCTTCAAAGACTGTCTCCCGGCAAAGATTCTGGTTGAGTCTTGAACAATACCCGGGCTCGTAACCTCACGCAAGGGGCGCGATTAGGCCATCATGGCATCCAGGATTCCCCGGTACGCCGACGGGGGATCCTCCGCGCCCGTGATGGGTCGTCCCACCACCAGATGCGTGGCCCCGCGACGTACCGCGTCCCCGGGGGTCACCGTCCGCGCCTGGTCCCCGGTGGCGTCCTGGGGAGCCCTGATCCCCGGTACCACGAGCCACGGCTCAGCCCCTAGAGCCTCCCGCAGGAGACCCACTTCCTGCCCTGACGCCACCACCCCGCGCAGTCCCGCGTCGCGCGCCATCCGGGCAAGCCGCACCGCCTCCATCCCGAGGTCCGGCACCCCCCGCCCCACCACCGCCTCGAACCCGCCGGCGTCGTGCGACGTCAGCACCGTCACCCCCACCAGGGCCAGTGCTCCCTTCGTACCAGGGTCCCCCCCGGCTTTCCGGGCCGCCGTCATCATGGCCGCTCCCCCCAGGCAATGGACCGTGGCGAGCGATACACCGAGCTCCCGCGCCCCTTCCACGGCCCCCGCGACCGTGTTCGGGATGTCGTGCCATTTGAGGTCCAGGAACACGCGGATTCCCCGGGCCGTGAACTCCCGGACCAGCGCCGGGCCCTCCCGCACGTAGAGCACCGGGCCGATCTTCGCCCACGCCAGGCCGGGTAGCCGGGCGGCGAGGGCCAGGGCGTCCTTGCCGCTCGGGAGATCGAACGCGACGACAAGCTCAGCCATCCTGGAGGCCCCGGGCGATCCGCTCAGGCGTACGGGGATCGGCCAGCGCGGCAGTGCCGACGGCCACCAGATCCGCCCCCGCAGACAGATACTCGCGCGCGTCCCCCGCGGTCCGAATGCCCCCCACGCCGATGATCGGCACATCCACGCGCTCCCGCACCTTCCGCACCGCCAGAACCCCGACCGGCAGGAGCGCCGGACCGCTCATTCCTCCGAAGCCGTTCCCCAGCCGCCCCGCCAGGGTGCCGGGCATGGTGTTCACCAGACTGAGTCCGTCGGCCCCCGCGTCCCGGGCCGCCTGCGCCGTCCGGGCGATGTCGGGCAGGACCGGCGACAGCTTGATCACGAGAGGCCGGGAGGTGGCGGACCGGCACCGCCGGACCAGGTTGGCGAGGGAGAGGTCATCCGCGCCGAACTCGAGTCCGCCCGCGGACGTGTTGGGACACGAGGCGTTGATCTCGAAGGCGACGACTCCGGTCTGGCCGCTCAGGCGCTCGAGCACCGCGACGTAGTCTTCCACCGTTGCGCCGGCGACGTTGACGAGGACGCGCGTCCGCTGGAGCCGCGCCGTGAGCCAGGGCAGGTCGTGCGCCGCCACCGCGTCGAGCCCGGGATTGGCGAGCCCCACCGCGTTGAGCATGCCGCCGCGGAATTCCGCGACTCGCGGGCCCGGGTGTCCCCGCCTGGGCTCGGGCGTGACGGCCTTCGTGATGATGCCGCCGAGGCGGTCGAGGTTCAGCACGCCGTCGATCTCCCGCCCGAAGCCGGCGGTCCCAGCGGCCAGGAGGACCGGGTTCTGAAAGGTCGAGCCCCAGAGCGTCTTCAATTGATCGAATCCGCCACGCTACGCCGCCCGGGGGCAGGGGTGGTGGGCCGCTTCACCGGGACGAGCGCTGCGGGCTCGGCGGGATCGAGAAGAGGCCCCCGTTTTCCGGTCAGGGGTACGGCCCACGAAGAGACGACCAGCGGACCGGCGGCCGCGCGCGCCGACCGCAGGCCGAACAGCCGGGCCAAAGAGTCCTCGGCGACGACGTACCCCGGACTCGCCGCACCGCGCATCGCGAGCGTGTAGGGCGAACTGGCGTACTGCCGGTCGAGCACGCCAGTCAGGGAGTCGGCCCGCTCAGGATTCAACGGCAGGGCGGCGAGGATGGCCTTGGGGGCGAAGAGGGACTGGGAATCGCGGCGCGCGAAGCCCAGGAGCAACGCCGTCGCGAGCGGATTTGCGTCGAGCGAGTCACGCGCCAGCTCGCC
>DATMOQ010000417.1:0-5618 GCA_035568195.1 Gemmatimonadales bacterium | reverse complement strand
AAAAGCGGCCAGGGGTTTTATCCGTGGACCGACTGAGCCACATCACCGACGTCCATGTCCACATCCAGCCCTGGCAGGATCTCAAACCCGCGGTGCAGGAAGCCATGCGGAAGGGCAAGGAAGACCACTGGGCCTTCCTGCTCTCGATGATGGACGACCCCAAGGTCCTGCTGGAGGTGATGGACCGGTCCGGGGTGTGGCGGGTGGGGATGGTGAACTACACGAGCCCCGACGTGATGGGGTTCACCGAGACGACCAACACCTTCATCGCGAAATACGCGCAGGCCGACCCCGAGCGGCTCATGCCCTACGGCGGCGTGCACGCCCGCTTCACCAAGGATCCCACGGGTGACGTAGATCGCCTGGTGGACCTCGGCATCCGGTGCCTCAAGATCCATCCACCGCACCAGCTCTTCACGGCCAACGCCTACACGGAGGGTTTGGACGCACTCGGCGCCATTTATCGGCGCTGCGAAGAGCGCGGATTGCCGGTGATGGTCCACACGGGGACCAGCATCTTCCCCGGGGCCCGGTCGAAGTACGGTAATCCGATGGAGCTGGACGACGTCGCCATCGACTTCCCCGACCTGAAAATCCTGATGGCTCACGGCGGCCGGCCCCTGTACATGGAGGAAGCGTTCTTCGTCCTCCGGCGTCATAAGAATGTGTGGCTCGACGTCTCCGGGATTCCGCCCGCGAAACTCCTGGAGTACTTTCCCCGTCTCGGCGAGATTGCCGGCCGCGCCCTATGGGGCACCGATTGGCCCAGTCCCGGAGTGAAGGATCTGAAGCAGAACATCGACCAGTTTCTGACCCTGTCCCTCCCGGACGGACAGAAACGGGCGATACTCGAAGCCAACCCGCTGGCGCTGTTTCCCGCCGTCCCCCAGCGGACCTGAACGGCAGCATCCAACCGCCTTTTCTTTCGAGGGAGCGCGCTCCAATGCGTGTCGCACGGTTCTGTCTTGCCCTGGCCACCGGACTGATGCTGGCCGGCTCGAGGGGGTCGGCCCAGGTCGTGGGCGCCGTCGCCTACGATTCCTTCCGCCTCGCGAACGGGCTGCAGGTGCTCTACTCCGAGCAGCACACGACACCCATCGTGACGGTGGACCTCTGGTATCGCGTCGGCGCCCGCAACGAGCGCCCCAAGCTCTCCGGCTTCGCCCACCTCTTCGAGCACATGATGTTCCAGGGGTCGGCGCACGTCGGGAAGGCCGAGCACTTCAAGTACGTGGAGCGGGCGGGCGGAGACGAGAACGGCAGTACCCATGACGATTACACCAACTACTTCGAGAACCTCCCCTCGAACCGTCTGAACCTGGCGCTCTGGCTCGAGGCCGACCGGATGCGGTCCCTCGCGGTCACCCAGCAGAACCTCGAGAACCAGCGCCAGGCCGTGGAAGAAGAGAAGCGGCTCCGGGTGGACAATCAGCCGTATGCCGGCGCCTTCCGCGCCTCGCTCATCTGGCCCTACGACAGCACCAACTGCTTCGCCTACGCGCACCCGGGCATCGGGGTGATGGAGGACCTGGACTCCGCCAAGCTCGAGGACGTGCGGGCCTTTCACGACACCTACTATGCGCCCAACAACACCACCCTCGTGGTGGCCGGGGACTTCAAACCCGCCGAGTTGAAGCAACTGGTGACCCAGTACTTCTCCGACATTCCGAGCAAACCCGCGCCCCCTTCCGTGACCTGCGAGTACAGGCTGTCTCCGGGGCTCGTGCAGCGGGTGGTCGCGGATTCGCACGCGACGCTGCCCGCGGTGATCCGCGTCTACCGCATCCCCGCGGCCGCCGACGGCGACACTCCCGCCCTCGATCTCCTGAACAGCATCCTGGGACAGGGTGAGAGCTCGCGGCTGAACGTGATCGTGGTGCGGCGTGACACCGCCGCGCTCCAGGCGTCGAGCTTCAGCGTGAACGAGCGCCGTGGCCCCGGCTCCCTGTTGGTGCTCGGGATCGCGAACCGTGGCGTCACCGCGCCCCGGCTCGATTCCCTGCTCGCGGGCCAGATCGACGCCATCCGCTCCGGCGGTGTCACCGCCGACGAGCTGACCCGCGCCCGGAATCAGTACCGGGCCGGCGTCATCCAGCAGCGGGAAACCACCTTCGGCATTGCCGAGGGCCTCAACTACTACAACCTGCTCTTCCCGCACGTGGGAGATATGAACACCGATCCGCAGCGGTACATGGCCGTGACGGCCGACGACATCAAGCGGGTGGCGGCCAAATACCTGGATCCCGCCAACGCGACCGTGGTGATCGTGAATCCGGCCGGCAAGACGCAGACGGGAGGTGACCAGTGAGCCCCCGTCGCCTGCTGTTCCTGGCGCTGACTGGGGGGGGGGCCGCGCTGGCCGCCACCCTGCCCCTTGCCGCGCAGGACTCGTTTCCACCGCACGCCCCGCCTCCGGCCACGCTGGCTCCGGTGCGGTTCCCGCCCTTCGTGGAGAGCACGCTCCCGAACGGAATGACGCTGCTCGTGGTGGAGAACCATACGCAGCCCATGCTGTCGGTGACCCTCTCGTTCAAGGCGGGCTCCACCCGCGATCCGGCGGGGAAGGAAGGCCTGGCGGAGCTGACCGCGCAGATTCTCACCAAGGGCTCCACCGCGCACACGGGCGACCAGATCGCCGCCCTGATCGAAGGCGTCGGCGGCGGACTCTCGGCGGCGGCAGGGTCGGATTTCTTCACCATCTCCACCAACGTGCTGTCCGATCACGCCGACGAGGCCCTGGGCCTCCTGGGCGAAGTGGCGCGCACGCCCGCGCTCTCCGCCGAGGAGCTCGACCTGGCGCGCACCCAGGCCCTCTCGGGACTGCAGCTCGAGCTGTCGCAGCCCAGCTCGATCGCCTCGCGGTTCTTCCGGCAAGCGATTTACGGGAAGAATCCGTACGGGCGCTCCACCACCGAGGCTTCGTACCGGGCCATCACCCGCGACGACGTGACCGGTTTCGCCAAACGGTTCCTGGTGCCGTCGGGCTCCCTGCTCGTGATGGCTGGCGACGTCACGCCCGCCAAGGCGCGTGCCTGGGCCACGAAGATTTTCGGGACCTGGCGCGGGGCGCCTCCCCCCGCGGCCTCGCCGGTGCCGGTGGCGACTCCGGGAGCGACGCAGATCCTCTTGATCAACCGGCCCGGCTCCGTCCAGGCCAACATCGTCCTGGGGAACACGACCTACGGACCGCTCGACTCGTCGTACTACGCCGCCCGGCTGGCCATGCAGATCCTGGGGGGCGGCGCCGATGCGCGTCTTTTCCAGATCCTGCGGGAAGAGAAGGGCTGGACCTACGGCTCCTACGCCAATCTGGTCCGGTTCCGGGGGCTGGGCTTCTGGCAGGCCACGTTCGAAGGCCGGACCGCGGTGGCCGACAGCGCACTGGCCGAGATGCTGCATCAGGTCGACCGGATGCGCAACGAAACCATCGCGGACACCGAGCTGGCCGCCGGCAAGGGGTTTCTGGTGGGGTCGTTCCCGCTCACCATCGAGACTTCGGACCAGGTGGCGACGGCCGTCGGCAATGCCAAGCTGCTGGGGCTGGGCAACACGTACGTCCAGCACTATCGCGAGCGGCTCAACACCATCACCGCGGCGCAGGCGCGCACCGCCGCGGTGCGCGCGCTCCGGCGCGACCACCTCACCATTGTGGTGGTGGGTGACGCGCAGGCGCTGTACGACCGGCTCAAGGGCATTGCGCCCGTCCGGTTGATGGACGTGGACGGCAAACCGATCACCGCGTCCGACTTGAATCCCACCGCCAGCGCCCTGACCATCGACGCGGCGCAGATCGTGGCGCGGCGGGATTCGTTCGTCTTCATGGTCCAGGGGCGCGCGTTCGGGACGCAGATCTCGGAAGTGCGGAAGGCCGGCGATTCCCTGGTGTATGACGAAGCCCTGTCGATGGGGCCCATGGGGAACCAGCACACCGTGGTGCAGTTCGATCCCGCCAGCTACCACGTGCGCCAGGTCGATCAGACCGGGCAGGTGGGCGGGCAGGCCAGCGCCATTCACCTGGCGTACACGACGGACCACGTAAAGGGGTCCGTGTCGGTCCCACAGCCATCCGGGAGTCCGCGGTCGTTCACGGTCGACACGACCATCGCGGTGGACACGTACGACGACAACGCCCTCACCCTGCTGGTCCCGACCCTGCCCCTCGCCAGCGGCAAGGCGTTCAACATCGGCGTGTTCTCGTCCGGGGACGGCCAATCGCGGGTGTTGGCCGTCAAAGTGGGCGCCGCGGACACCCTGACGGTACCGGCGGGGAAGTTCACAGCCTTCCACGTCGACATCTCGGGTGGTCAGGCCCCCGTGGTCTTCTTTGTCACCACCGCCGCGCCGCGGCGGATCGTCCGCATCGACGTCGTCGGCCAACCCGTATCCCTCTTGCTCGCGAAATGAACTCCCACGGAGACTTGCGCATGCGACCCGCAGGAATTCTCGCGCTCCTCGCCGTCGGTGCCTGCGCCTCGGCGGGCGCGCATTCCACGCAATCCCCGACTCCCACCGCGGCCGCCGGCGCTCCCGCCACGACCGCGGCCCAGGATTCGTTCAGCGCCGAGCGCGCACAGTATCCGTCGACCTACCAGCGGCACCCCAATGCTCCGGTCCTGATCAAGAACGCCACGATCATGACCGCGGCGGGCCAGGAGATCGCGAACGGCTCGATCCTGTTCAAGGACGGCCGGATCGTGGCGGTC
The DNA here is from genome assembly GCA_035568195.1 of Gemmatimonadales bacterium. GTDB lineage: Bacteria > Gemmatimonadota > Gemmatimonadetes > Gemmatimonadales > GWC2-71-9 > 40CM-2-70-7. The sequence goes on along the minus strand of DATMOQ010000417.1, from coordinate 915 downwards.
GGCACGTCGGTGACCGCGCCCGCGGACGCCGTGGTGGTCGACGGCACCGGGAAGTTCGTGACCCCCGGGATCATCGATGTCCACTCCCACATGGGCGTGTACGCGGCCCCCGGGACCTTTGCCGAGAGTGACGGGAACGAAGCCACGCGTCCGGTGACCGCCGACGTCTGGGCCGAGCACTCGTTCTGGCCGCAGGATCCCCAGATCCCGCTTGCCATCGCGGGCGGCGTAACCACCATCGAGGGTCTCCCCGGCTCGGCCAACCTGATCGGCGGCCGGAGCGCGATCCTCAAGCTGGTGCCGGCGCGGACCGTACAGGAAATGAAGTTCCCGGGCGCTCCCTACGGGTTGAAGATGGCCTGCGGGGAGAATCCCAAGCGGGTGTATGGCGACCGCGGCGGCCCCTCCACCCGGATGGGCAACATGGCCGGGTACCGGGAGGCCTTCATCGCCGCCGAGGCGTATCGACGTCGCTGGGAGAAGTGGAACGCCAAGCACGAGGGCGACCCGCCGGACCGCGATCTGAAGAACGAGACCCTGGCCGAGGTGCTGCGGGGCCACATCCTGGTGGAGAATCACTGCTACCGGGCCGATGAGATGGCCCAGATGATGGACCTGGCGCGGGAATTCGGGTTCAAGATCCGGTCGTTCCATCACGCCGTGGAGGCGTACAAGATCCGCGACCTCCTGGCGCAGGCGGGCACCGGCGCCACGGTGTGGTCCGACTGGTGGGGCTTCAAGGAAGAGGCGATGGACGGGATTCACGAGAACGCCGCCCTGCTCCAGCAGGCCGGCGTGAAGATCAACATCCACTCGGACGACGCCGGTGTGATTCAGCACCTGAATCAGGAAGCCGCGAAGGCCATGTACTACGGCGTTCAAGCGGGCATCCCGGTCACCCGGGATCAGGCGCTC
>DATMOQ010000416.1:0-2735 GCA_035568195.1 Gemmatimonadales bacterium | reverse complement strand
CGGATCGGGTAGCTCGGGGGTGGACCCGGCCAGCCTGTCCCGCGTCGCCGAGGAAGTTCTCTCCGTACACGATCTCGGCGTGCAGGTAGCGGTGGTGGTCGGGGGCGAAAACTATTTCCGCGGCCGGATGGCCGAGGGGTGGGGCATCAGCCGGGCCGAGGCGGACAACATCGGGATGCTCGGCACCATCATGAACGCGCTTATGCTGCGCGGCGCCCTCACGGCGAGGACGGACACCGACATCCGGGTGATGACCGCGGTGCCGATCCACAGCGTCGCGGAGCCGTTCATCAGGCTCCGGGCGCTCCACCACCTGAGTCGCGGCCTGATCGTCCTGCTCGCGGGCGGTATCGGCCAGCCCTACGTCACCACCGACTACCCGGCGGTGCAGCGCGCGCTCGAACTGGATGCCGATGCGCTGCTGGTGGCCAAGCGCGGGGTGGACGGGGTCTACGACAGCGACCCGCACCTCAATCCGGACGCGGTACGCTATACGGCGCTGACCTACGACGAGGCGCTGGCGGCCGGGGTGCGCATCATGGACACCAGCGCGTTCGTGCTCGCCAACGAGCAGTCCCTGACGATGCACGTGTTCGACGTCGCCGCCGCCGGGGTGATGCGCCAGATTTGCGAAGGCGCCGAGCTGGGCACGCGGATCAGCGTCAAGTAACCGGCGACCCCCGGGTGGCGACCGTCAGAGCAGGGCGGCCTGCTCGTAGCCGGCCGAGGGCGCCGGTCCGGAGAACAGATTGTGGGCCTCGGTCCACTGCTGGGTCGCGGTGAAGACCTCCCTGGTGTAGGGCAGGAAAACGATGCGCTCGCCGGTCCCGAACGCCCGGACGTCGACCCGCTCCCGGTACTTTTCCGGAACGGCCCGCCGGTGGTAGTGCTTGTAGAGTTCCGGACGGAGATCGATCTCCATCTGAGCGCGCCGCAGGGCACCCAGGTACTTCTCGACATCAGCCTTGCTGGCGTCAATCCCGGTCACCAGGAACCCGATCATGAACGTGGCGTCGAGGACCTTGCGGAACCCGAAGGCCTCGGCGATATAGAGCGGGACTCCCCACGTCGTGGCCGCCGGCACCTGCCGGTCGAGCAGCGCGTCCAGGCGTTCGTTGGGCGGGCCCTGAAAGGTGAGCTTCACCTCATGGGCCGGAAGCGCGGCCTCAAGGGCTTGTACGGTGGCGAAGTGGCTGCCGGAGTGATAGCCGACTCCGATCGGCATCCCGGCCAGGTCCTCCGGGCGGCGGATGGGCGATTCCGGTGGCACCACGACGGCGCAGGGCGCGACCGAGTAAGCCGTGGTCACGAGTTGACCGGACCGTTCGCTCGCCGCGGCGTTGGTGGCCCAGTGACAGGCGCAACTGACGTCGGCACCGTCGCGCCCCGCCCCGAACGTCTCGAACGCGCCCGTCTTGACCTCTCCGGCGTCGTCTCGCCGCACCGAACCAACGCCGTAGTCCTCGCTGAGGACGAAGCTGTAGTCCAGCCCTTCGGCCGTGAAGTAGCCCTTCTCTTCGGCGACCCATTCCTGCAGTCGGCCGTGCGGCATGATCTTCAGCGCCATCTGCAGCCTCCTTTTAAAGCCTGCCCCGGCGGGGTCAAGGTAGCTCGGGCCTGGGGCGTGGTCAAGGCGCCGCTCAGGGCCGTAAAGTCGCCAGAAGGCTGTCCTCCCCTGAATTGCCAACAAGGACGCGATCACATGTCCGAGTCCATCGAGGCCCGACGGCCGTCCGGCCAGGTGATGCCGCACGAACTGCCGGCTTCGCTGCGGGACGCCGGTCTGGCGAACTGGATCCGCGAGCCGTTGGACGACGCCGTCGACCGCCGGCGCCGCATCATCATGCCTCCGGCCGCGGCGGTCATGGGCACCCCGGCCAGTGCCTACCAGGGCGCCCTGCTGGCCGAAGCGCGTCATGCCGACACGGTCTTCATGATGGGTGACAATCCCGCCCTCCCCAAGATGCCCGAGCGCCCCGCGTTGAAGGACTTCTTCCTGCTCCGCTTCGGCCGGATCCCCCGAACGCACCTGCTGCAAAGCGCCCGTGTGGCCAGGGAAAACGGGCTCGACGAGAAGGTGATCACGGCGTGCCTGCTGCACGACATCGCCATCGCAGGACTGCTGCCGGCGAACCACGGCTACTGGGGCGCCCAGATGGTCGGCCCGTATGTCGATGAGGAGGTCGCCTGGTCCATCGAGAAGCACGAGGCCCTGCGCTATTTTCCCGATGAATCAGTGGGATACACCTACCCGGCGGCGTACATCGACTATTTCGGTCCCGACTACAACCCGCCTGACTACATCCGCCGAGAGCACGAGACGGCGCGCAGGCATCGCTGGTACATGACTTCGCGTCTGGTCACCATTAACGACATCTATTCGTTCGACCCCGATGTGGTCGTGGATTACGACGAGTTCGAAGATGTGGTGGGCCGGAACTTCCGGCAGCCGGAGGAAGGACTAGGCTTCGACGGCTCTCCGGTGGCGCACATGTGGCGGACGATGATCTGGCCGAACAACTTCCTGTGAGCCTGGGCCTGGCCTTGGCTTGACAATCAGCTGGTGGCCCGGCGCGCTCGGAGGGACTCGAACCCCAACCCTGTGATCCGTGGGGGTGAGCGCATCGTCCAAGACCGTCCGCCCTCTCTCTGCGCGGGCTTCCCCTGGCGCTGGTACGGGCGGCATGACCTACGCGCCAGGATGATTGCTGCCCGACGGTGGCAGGTTTTCCACC
>DATMOQ010000415.1:0-7504 GCA_035568195.1 Gemmatimonadales bacterium | reverse complement strand
CGGCGCGCTGCGGAGCGGCGAGGGGATCAGGCTGGAGGACGATCTGTTCTGGCGGAAGGACGGCACGTCGTTCCCGGTGTCGCTCACGGCGTTCCCCCTCCGCGAGATGAACGGCACCGTTTCCGGGGCGGTGGTCACCTTCGCGGACACCTCGGAGCGCGTGGCCGCCCGCGAGGCGATTCAGCACGCCCGGCGCGCCGCCGAGCACGCCGCCCAGGCCCGGTCCGCCTTCCTGGCGAACATGAGCCACGAAATCCGGACGCCCCTGAACGCGATTCTGGGACTCACCGAGCTGTTGTTCGACACGCCCCTGGCCCCCGAGCAGGCCCACTCCCTCGACCTGGTACGCTCGGCGGGCGAGACGCTGCTTACGCTGCTCAACGACATTCTCGATCTGTCCAAGATCGAGGCCGAGCAGCTCCGGTTCGAAAGTATTCCGTTCGACCCGGGGCACTTGATCGAGTCCACGCTCGCGCTGTTGGCCGTCCGGGCGCGCGAGAAGCGGCTCGAGATGATTACCGACGTGAAGCCCGGCGTTCCAGCCTCGGTGCGCGGAGATCCCACCCGCCTCCGGCAGATTCTCACCAACCTGGTGGGCAACGCCATCAAGTTCACCGAGCACGGCGAGGTCGTGGTGAGCGTGTCCCGACAGGAAGGGCCCGATCCCGACCGGGCCGTCTTGCACTTCAGCGTCCGGGACTCCGGGATCGGCATTCCCGCCGACAAGCTCGAGACCATCTTCGAAGAATTCACGCAGGCCGATTCGTCCACCACCCGGCGCTATGGTGGCACCGGCCTGGGACTCGCCATCTGCCGCCGCCTGGTGCGGCTCCAGGGTGGCGAGCTGCGGGTGGAAAGCGAGCTGGGCAAGGGGACCGACTTCTCGTTCTCCCTCGCCTTCCCCGTGGAAAAGACCACCGCGGCACCGGTGGTGGGTACTCCCGCGGCCCTCCTGGCCCGGATCCTGGTGGTGGACGACAACCCCACCAACCGCCGGATCGTCCGGGACATGCTCCGGGCCGCGGGTGCCCAGGTGGACGAGATCGGGGAAGCCGCCAAGGTGCCGGACGCTGTGCGCGCAGCGTTCGAGACCAAGCACCCGTACGCGCTGGTCATCCTGGACGCCCAGATGCCCGACTACGACGGTTTCACGCTGGCCCGGACGCTCCGGGAAGATCCGGCCCTGGCGGATCTGCGCCTCATGCTGCTGACGTCGGCGGCCCTCCCGGGCGACGGGCAACGCTGCCGCGAGCTGGGCATCCAGGGGTATCTGCCCAAGCCGGCGTCGCGCGCGGATCTCCTCGACGCCGTGTCGTCCGTGATCCGCGGCACCGACCGGAACGTCGTGACCCGGCATTCGATGGCGGAAGCGCGGCGGAGCCTCCGCATCCTCCTGGCGGAGGACAACCCGGTCAACCAGCAGGTCGCGGCGACCATGCTCCGCAAGCGCGGGCACCAGGTGGACGTGGTGGACAACGGGCGGGAAGCCGTCGACGCCGTGGCGAAACACAAGTACGACGTCGTCCTGATGGACATTCAGATGCCGGAGCTGGACGGGCTGGAGGCCACCAAGGAGATCCGCGCCACCAAGAAGGGGGCGCATCTCCCCATCGTCGCGCTCACGGCGCACGCCCTGACCGGCGAGCGGGAGCGCCTCCTGGCCGGCGGGATGACCGGGTACCTGAGCAAGCCCTTCAAGCCCCACGAGCTGTTCGCCGTGGCCGAGGGGTGGGCGATCGGGGATGGGGAGACGGTGGCGATCCGGGAGGACGACACCCGCCCGGCCCTGCCACCCGCGGCGGATCTGCAGCGCCTGCAGCGGGAGCTGACCGAGGCCGGTGCCGCCGACGCGCTGGGAGCGATTCTCGATACGTTCCTGGCGGACGCGCCGGGTCGGATGCAGACGTTGATCGCCGCCGTCACCGCCGGCGATGCCGTCGCCGTCGCCCGGGCGGCGCATGCCTTCAAGTCGGCCGCCGCGACCATCGGCGCCACCGGGCTGGCCGCCCTGCTCGCCGACATCGAAGGCCGCGGCAAGGCCAAGAAGGCGCAGGACCTCGGCGCTCTGGTGGAGCAGGCGCGCAAGGAATCCGATCGCGTGCTCGAGCAGGTGACGGCAGTTCGTCCGACGGTCTAGACGTCGGGTCCCCACACCGTTCTTCCATTTCATCTCTCGTAGCACCCAAACGGCTGTCATCCTGAGCGAGCGCAAAGCGCGAGCGAAGGACCTGCTGTGCTTTCCCCAGATCCTTCGCGCCTGCGGCGCTCAGGATGACAAGCGGCGGGTGTGCCGGAGCAAAACGAAAAAGGGCGGCCGGTGGCCGCCCTTTTTCACTGCTCTGCTCACTCCGTCAGTCGATCCGGTACGGAATACCCCATTCATTCGCGTCGTAGTTGTTCAGCGTGCCGCGCTCCAGCGTGGCAGCGTTGATCGCGTCGACGATGAACCGATCGACTCCCGTCCGCCGCACGATCCAGGTCCGGCTGAACGTCCCGTTCCCGTTATTCGCCATCGGGACCCGGTGCCAGAACAGATCGTTGAACGCGTGATGCACGTGCAGGAACGCGAAGGTGGTCGGCGAGTAGGTCGTATCACTGTTGGTCACCGACGCCGTCACCGTCACGGTGTCGCCCACGTGCAGATGGAGCACGTGCCCCACCGTGTAGAGGGAGTCGGGGGTATCGGCCGTGATGGTCGTGATGCCATTCACCTTCACGGTGATCTGCGTGACCGCCACCGTCCGAACGGACGCCGAGGTCGGCAGCCAGTTCTGGAGGGTCAGCGACACCGCGCGCCAACGATGCGGCATGGACGCATCGCGGACCAGGACCGCCGACTGCGTCATCCCTTCGGCCAGCGGCTTGGAGGACGGATTGAAGACCGAGTCCCTGGTGGTGTCCACCAGGAACAGGCCCTGGAAGCTGATGGTCTGGGTCACCTTCGCCGTGTCACCCTGAATGACGACGTTGCGGTCCAGGATCGGCTTCGGTCCGCCGGGAACGATCCGGAGGCGACCCCAGAACGCGGGGAGCACGGCGGTGTCGGCGGTGGTGATGGCGAACAGGTTCGCGGGCATGGCGGGCGTGGGCGCGGCATCCGACGTGGCGCCGCCCTCGACGCCGAAATTGGTGTCCATCTGAGCGCCGAACTGGTCGGCGATCGACGCGATGACGTCCGTCTGATCGGTCGCGGGCGACGTCGTGTCGCTGCACGCGGCCGCTCCGATCAGCACCAGCGCCGCCGGCACGACGGCGAGCAGGTTGTTGCGCATGGCCTGGATCTCCTTACCAGAAGGAACGGGTTCGGTTTCCGGAACTCGCAGAGGAGACGGCGGCAGGAGGCACTTGTTAACCCCGGGGCCATGCCCCGGGGACCTTGGGGCCATGCCCCGGGGACCTTGGGGCCATGGCCCAGGGAGAGGCGTGACAGACGTCACGGAGAAGACGGTCTGGCAACCGTCCTAGGCGGCAACGCGCTTCCCGCACCGCCCGCAGAACTGGGATTCGGCTTCGAGAGGGCTCCCACAGGCTCCGCAATACGGCCCTTCCCCGCCGATGCCGAGGCGCCGGCCGCAGGAGGAGCAGAACTTCGATCCCGGCAGGGCCGCCGGGCCGTGGACCGGGCAGCGGAGCTGGCCCGATGACGCCTGAAAGACCGGAACGGCTGGAGGAGGAACGACGGCAGCGGGTGGGGCAACCGCGGGCGGCGCGGAAACCCGGGGAGACGCCGGTACGCGCAGCGCATCGACCGCGTCGCGCGTGTAGCGAGCCTTCAGGCTCTCATAGTCCGCCGGCGACAGCTTGCCCGTAGCGCGGTCGAACTCGATTTCGGCCAGGGCTCGAAGCGCCACGGCCCGCGGGCTCAGGTCGTCGTCCGGATCCACGGACAGATCTCCGGCCGCGGGGGCACGAGGTCGGAGGATCGGATCCAGCACGAGCCACACCATCCCCGCGGCGAGCAACACCCCCGCGAACAGCCCGTACACCGAAGTCAGGACTCGAAGCGGTCGAGCTCGCGCTGCACCAGCGCCAGCTCGTCGGGCGAAGGAGCCGGGAGCGACGGCGCTCCCGCCGCGGCGACGGCGGCGGCGCGGCGGCTCCACCGGCGCAGCAGGAGTACCAGACCGGTCGTGGCCAGCGCCACGGCGACCCAGGGTCCATAGTAGCCGAACAGCGCGAACCCCCGCCGCGGCGGCGACATGAGGACGGACTCGCCGTGCTCGCTCACGAACTCGGCGATGATCTCGTCACCGGACATCCCGGAGGCCGCGAGAGAAAGAATCTGGCGGTGCAGCCCGGGGCTGAACGTGCAATTGAAGTCGGTCGTGCGGCAGGTGTAGATGTCGAGCCCGCAGCCGCAGGTGCAGGCCAGGCGCTTCTCGATGGCCTGGAGGGCCGCGTCATTGTCCCGCGCGGTGATGGGCTCGAGGGGACGACCCGCCCGGTCGGGGTCCGCGAGTGAGCCGGCGGGACCGGCGCCCGGCAGAGGCCCGGGATCCGCGGGCCGCTGATGCGTCTGGGTCCCCTGCCCTCGGAGCCGCGGCGGGATTCCGGCGGCCAGCACGCCGCCGGCCAGCGCGGCGCAGAACTGACGGCGTGATGTGTGACCGGTCATTCAGTCGCTCCCAGTTTAGCCGTGTACCCGGTGGCCACCCGGTTGGATCCGACGGTGCCGCCCGGCCACATCACGATCACGCCACCGAACGCGACGACCAACCCGCCATACCAGACCCACCAGACCAGCGGGTTGATGGTGAAGCGGTAGACGGCCGTTTCGGTCCCGTTGACCACGCCGCCCAGGACTACGTACAGATCCTCACGCAGATCGCTGTGGATGGCGACGGCCGTCGACGGCTCGAACGTGGGCCGGCCGAAACTGTCCACGTGCTGTCGCTTCTCAGGCACCATGGTGGCGAAGGTTTTCCCGTTGCGCGACACCACGACGGTGCCGGCGGTCACCTGTCGGTTGAGCGCGTCATACTGCGACACCCCGAGGTGCTTGAACGTGTAGGTCCACCCGTAGGGGCTCGCGAGGCTGGTCGACTCGCCGGGCTTGAGTGAGGCCTCCGTCTCGACCTTGAACGCCATCCCCGTGAAGGCGACGAACAGCATCACGATGCCGGTGTGGACCACATAACCGCCATACCGGCGGCGGTTGCGCGCGATGAGGTGGAAGAACGCGAGCGGGTAGATCTCGTCGTACTGCCGGTGCCGCGCCCGGACGCCGCGGACGAACTCCTGCGCCACGGTGCCCAGCACGAACATCGATACGGAGATGGTGAGAATGGGCCACACCTGCCGCATGCCGAGCAGGAAGATGACGAGCGCCGCGAGCACGCCGGTGGTCACGGGGACCGCGAACTGCCGCTTCAGGTTCGGAATCGACGCGCGGCGCCACGCGATCAAGGGACCGATTCCGGTGAGGGCGAGCAGGGCGACCCCGAGCGGGATGTTCACGAAATTGAAAGTGGGCACCTTCGGCGTGATCTTGCTCCCCGTAAAGAGCTCCGAAAGGATGGGGAACAGCGTCAGCACCAGGACGGTCACCGCAATCCCGACCAGGAACAGATTATTGAAGAGGAACGTCGCCTCGCGGCTCACCAGCGATTCCAGGGACGCTTCGGCCCGGAGCAACGGGAGACGCGTCACGTACAGCACGGTGAGCAGGAGGATCGCGATACCGAGGAAGGCCAGAAAGTAGAACCCCACCGGCGACTGCGTGAACGAGTGCACCGACGCGATCACCCCCGAGCGCGTCAGGAAGGTCCCGAAGATCGAGAGCACCCACGCCGCGAGGATCAGCCCCAGGTTCCACTTCTTCAGCATCCCACGCTTTTCCTGGATCATGACCGAATGGAGAAACGCGGTCATGACCAGCCACGGCAGGAACGATGCGTTTTCGACCGGGTCCCAGGCCCAATAGCCGCCCCACCCCAGCTCGACGTACGCCCACCACATGCCGAGGCAGATCCCGACAGAAAGGAAGAGCCAGGAGAGGATGGTCCATTTCCGGATGGCGACCAGCCAGTCCACGTCCAGCCGCTTGGACAGGAGCGCCGCCACCGCGAACGCGAACGGAATGGTGATCGAGATGTAGCCCAGGTACAGCATCGGAGGATGGAAAACCATCCCGGGATTCTGGAGCTGCGGGTTCATGCCCCGTCCGTCCATGGGCGTGTAGGGCAGCCGCTCGAAGGGGTTGGCGGCGCCGAGCATGACGATGAGGAAGAAGGCGGCCACCACGCACACGACCGCGGACACATAGGGGAGATAGACCCGGTGCCGGGGCGCGGTCAGCAGCATGGCCAGCGATCCGAAGATCGACAGGACCGTCACCCAGAACAGCAGGCTCCCCTTCTGGCCCGCATAGATCGCGGACCAGGTATAGAACGTCGGCAGGTTACGGCTGGTGTAGGCGGCGACGTATTCGAGGTTGAAATCGCGGGCGAAGAGCAGCCACTCGATGCAGAACACCGCGACCAGCAATGTGAGGCACAGGGCGAATACGGCGTGGCGGGAGCTCTGCTGCAGATCGGTACGCCCCGTTCGGGCGCCCACGAACCCCGTCAGCGCCCCCCAAATCCCGACGGCCAAAGCGATCAGGAGGGCGGTGGTACCCAGATTGGACACGGGTCAGGCCTTGGGGACCGCTTCGTATCGCGACCCGCACTTCGCGAGCACGTCGGTCGCGTGTATGACGCCGTCCTTCTGGAGCCGGCCCTCCACCACCACTTCCACCGAGTCGGTGAAGGTGTCGGGCGGAAGGCCATGGAAGACCACAGGATAGGTCGCGCCGCCATCGGCGACGTTGAACGTGAGAGTGGACGTGGCCACGTCGCGCACCACCGAGCCGGGCACGACGTGCGCGCCCACCTTCATCCCGACGTCGTAGAACCCGGGGTCGAGGGCCACTTTCCGCGACAGCTCGGTGGGGGTGAGGAAATACTGCCCCGACTGCTTGATCCCGGTGGCCATCAGCCACCCGGCCGAGACGACGACGATGGCGACGCCGATGGCGAACTTGGTGCCCGTCTTCATGGGACCAATCTTACCGAGGCGTCCCGGGCGTCGCCAGACCGCTTCGCGCCCACGTCAGCGCGGCGTCCACCGCGCGGCGCCATTCCGCGACGCGGCCACGCGCGGACGCACCACCGGGCCCGGGAGTGAAGCGCCGGAACGTTCGCCGCGCCAGAAAGTCCTCCGCCCGTCCCCACACGCCCCCGGCCACGCCGGCCAGCCCCGCAGCCCCCAGCGCCGTCGTCTCCACCAGATCGGGACGGGCCACCGGAACCTCCAGGACGTCGGCCTGAAACTGCATCAGCCAGTCGTTGGCGGAGGCGCCGCCGTCCACCTGCAACGCGCTCAGAGAGAGGTGGGCGTCGGTCACCATCGCGTCCAGCACGTCGCGCGTGGAGAACGCCATGGCCTCGAGCGTCGCGCGCGCCAGGTGCGCCCGCGTCGTGCCGCGGGTAAGTCCGACGATGGTTCCGCGCGCGGCGGGCTC
>DATMOQ010000414.1:0-7220 GCA_035568195.1 Gemmatimonadales bacterium | reverse complement strand
GCGACCGCCTCGGGGTCGGTGTCGTACACCGGGCCCGGGTCGCAGAATTTTCTCGCGACGAGCTTTTCCCAGCCGGTCTCCACGTCCAGCTCGTTCTACAGTCTGGACCTGAACTGGCAGCTCAGCGGGCAGACCCTGGCGGCGCCCGGTCTGCAGCACGCCAACGCCGACGCGGTGGACGCCGACATCGTGGGCGCGCGCGCGAATCTGGTGAACAACGTCACGCAGCAGTACCTCACCGCCCTGCAGTCCCGCGACAACGCGGCGGTCACCGTAAAGCAGCTCGAAAGCGCCGAGCAGGCGCTCAAGCTCGCGCAGGCGAAGTACACGGTGGGCTCCGGCACGCTGCTCGACGTGCGGCAGGCGCAGGTGGCCCGGGGACAGGCCGAGGTGGCGGTGTTGCAGGCGCAGACCGACGTGCAGGTGCAGAAGCTCAAGCTCTTCGAGCAGATGGGCGTCGCGGCGCCGGTGGACATCAAGTCGGTGGAGCTCTCGGATACGTTCCCGGTGAGTCAGCCGCATTGGGAGCTCGACGAGCTCCTGGCGACGGCCCAGGCGCAGAATCCGGCCCTGCAGGCGTTCGAGTCGCGCGCGAGCGCGTCGAAGTGGTCCGTTCGGGCCGCCACCGCATCCTACGGTCCGTCGGTGAGTCTGTCGGCAGGGTGGTCGGGGTTCACTCAGCGGTTCAACAACCTGGATCCCATCATCACGAGCGCGCAGCTGGGCGCGAGCTCCAACTTCCAGGCGTGTAACGACAACAACGTGATCCGGTCCAACGCCGGCCTCTCCACCGAAGACTGCAGCGGCCTGGTGTTCGGGTCGGCGCAGAAACAGGCGTTGATCGACCAGAATTCGCAGTATCCGTTCAACTTCACGCGTCAGCCGTTCACGGCGCGCCTGTCCATCTCGATTCCGCTCTGGAGCAACTTCCAGCAGCCCATTCAGGTCTCGCAGGCCAAGGCGAACCAGGAGCAGGCGGATCAGGCGGCGCGGGCGCAGTCCCTCGCCCTCCGGACGCTGGTGCAGAACGGGTACCTGACCCTGCAGACGGCCTTTCAGACCATCGCCATCCAGGACACGAACCGTACCGCGGCGCAGGAAGGGCTCAAGCTCGCCACCGACCGGTATCAGGTGGGATCGGGCACGTTCCTCGACGTGGTGAACGCGCAGGTGACGGCGGTGAAGGCGGAAACCGATTACGTCACCGCCGTCTACAACTACCATAAGGCCCGTGCCGCGCTCGAAGCCGCGGTCGGACGGCCGTTGAACTAACCAAAGGATCGAATCGACATGTCGAAGCGAGGCAAGATACTGTTCGGGGTCGGCGGCGGCGTGCTGCTCGTGCTGCTGATCGTCGTCTCGGCCAGCGCCAAAGGCAACAAGGGTGTGGACGTCCGCATCGATACGGTGGGTCGTCGCGACCTGGTCGCCGCGGTCACGGCGAGCGGCAAGATCCAGCCCAAGAAGAAGGTCGATATCTCGGCCGACATCACGGGGCGGATCACCGAGATCGCCGTCAAGGAAGGCGACTGGGTGACCCAGGGGCAGTTCCTGCTCCAGATCGACCAGACCATTTACCAGGCCGCGGTGCAGCAGGCGCAGGCCGGGCTGGCCTCGTCCGAGGCCATCGCGGTGCAGGCGCAGGCCAACCGCGACCAGGCCGAGCGGGCGCTGGGCCGCACCAAGGAGCTCCGGACCCAGAATCCGAATCTGGTGTCGGCCGAGCAGGCGGAGCAGGCCCAGACGGCCTTCGACGTGGCGGACGCGAACTTCAACTCCGCCAAGCACCAGGTCGATCAAGCCCGCGCCAACGTGCAGTCGTCCCAGGACAACCTGAGAAAGACGCACCTGGTGGCTCCGATGAGCGGCCGGGTCACCCGGCTGGCGGTGGAGCCCGGCGAAGTGGCCGTGCCCTCGAGCTTCTCGAAGGACGTCGGCCTCCTCATGACCATTTCCGACCTGTCGGTGATCCAGACCAAGGTCCAGGTGGACGAGACCGACGTGGTCCGGCTGCACCTGGGCGACTCGGTGGAGGTCTCCATCGATGCTTTCCCCGACTCGTCCTTCGCGGGCCGGGTGACCAAGATCTCGGACAGCTCGGTGCTGACCGGAACGGCGGCCGCGACCAGCGGGCAGAACACCACGGCCGTAGACTATGATGTGGAAGTCACCCTGAACAACCCGCCCGCCAACGTGCGCCCCGACCTCTCGGCCACGGCGCGGATCGTCACCGACACGCGGAAACAGGCGCTGTCGATCCCGATCATCGCGCTGACCCAGCGGGACAACAAGCCGGTGGCCACCGAAGGGCATCCGGCGGACACGACGGCGGGCAAGAAGGCGCAGGTCGAGGGCGTGTTCGTGGTGACCAGCGGCAAGGCGACGTTCCGGCCGGTGAAAGTCGGAATCGCGGGCGACCAGTACTTCGAAGTGCTGGACGGCCTGAAGGGCGGCGAGACCATCGTGGCCGGCCCCTACCAGGCCATCCGCGACCTCAAGGACGGGGCCCCGGTGCACGGGACCAAGGTGCCGGGCGACTCCGGCGCCACGCGGAGGGCATCGTGACGCATCAGGAGTTCATCACCGGCGATACCCCGCTGCCGGACATCGTCATCCTGACCCACAAGCTGGCCCGCGAGTATGAGATGGGCACGGAAACCGTGCGGGCGCTGCGCGGCGTCAGTATTCAGATCCGCCGCAACGAGTACGTGGCGGTGATGGGTCCGTCGGGATCGGGCAAGTCGACGTTGATGAACCTGATCGGGTGCCTGGACACACCGTCGTCCGGGGAATACTGGCTCAACGGGCAGAAGGTGTCGGACCTCCAGGATGACGATCTGGCCCGCATCCGGAACAAGGAGATCGGGTTCGTCTTCCAGACCTTCAACCTCCTGCCCCGGGCCGATGCGCTCCACAACGTCGAGCTGCCCCTGGTCTACGCCGGGATGCGGTCCGCGGAGCGCAAGAAGAGGGCGGCCGAGGCGCTGGGGCGCGTGGGACTCGCGGACCGGATGCACCACCGGCCCAACGAGCTGTCGGGCGGGCAACGCCAGCGCGTCGCGATCGCCCGGGCGCTCGTGAACAACCCCAGCATCCTGCTCGCGGACGAGCCGACGGGCAACCTCGACTCGGCCACCAGTAACGAAATCATGGGGGTGTTCAAGGACCTCCATAAGCAGGGCCAGACCGTCGTGATGGTGACGCACGAGCCGGACATCGCCGCCAACGCGGAGCGCGTCGTCACCCTGCGCGACGGACTGGTTCATTCCGACCAGAAACAGGCGGCGTAGTGCCGTTTTACGAAGCGATCATCCTGGCCCTCCAGACCATCCGGGCGCAGAAGCTGAAGAGCTTCTTCTCGGTCATCGGCGTATTCATCGGCGTCACGTTCCTGATCGCGGCCGTGTCGATCGTGAACGGGATGAACAGCTACATGACCGACAAGTTCGCCGGGACCATCATCGGCGTGAACACGTTCCAGCTCCGCAACCGGCCCAACGTCAACTTCAACGTCCCCGATTCGGTGTGGCGGGCCTGGCGCCGGCGGCCCCGCATCACGTTCGACGACGCGGACGCGGTGACCAAGGGCCTGACGGTGCCGGTCCTGACCGCCTGGTATTCCGAGGATCAGGGCACCGTGGAATACGGGGGGCGGGTCGCCAAGAGCGTCGATCTCCAGGGCGCGGGCGCCGACTACTTCGCCATCAAGAACCTGAACATCGTGGACGGCCGGCCCTTCACCGCCCAGGAAGTGAAAGCCGCGGTCCCCGTCGTGGTCATGGGCTGGGATCTGGCCGACAAGCTTTTTGTCGGACAGGAGCCGGTGGGCAAGACGGTCCGGATCCAGGGGCTCCCCTACACGGTGATCGGCGTAGTGGAGCAGCAAGGCAACCTCTTCGGGATGTCGCTCGACAAGTTCGTCGTGGCGCCGGCGACGTCCCCGATTCAGCGGGACGTGAATCCGCCCCGAGTGGTGGACGCGGTGATGGTGAAGTCCAAGTCCGTGCCCGAAATGAACGAGGCCATGGACCAGGTGGAGGGCATCATGCGGGCCCGGCACCACCTCCGGCCCACCCAGGACGACAATTTCACCCTCGAGACCTCGGCCGCCGTGCTCGACTTCTGGAGCGGGATCAACAAGATCATGCTGGCGGTGGGCCCCGGCATCGTGGGCGTATCCCTCGTGGTCGGGGGAATCGTCATCATGAACATCATGCTGATGGCCGTGGCCGAGCGCACCCGGGAGATCGGGGTGCGCAAGTCGCTGGGGGCGCGGCGGCAGGACATCCTGCGGCAGTTTCTGGCGGAGTCCGCGACCTTGGCGCTGGCGGGCGCGATCCTGGGGATCGTGTCCGGGATCCTCCTCTCCTTCATCCTGAATGCGGCGACGCCCCTCCCCGCGGCCGTAGCGCCGTGGTCGGTGGGCGTCGGCGTCATTCTCGGGGCCGGCGTGGGAATCGTGGCCGGCGTCTATCCTGCCAGCCGGGCCGCCCGGCTCGACCCCATCACCGCGCTGCGGCAGGAGTAGCCCCATGACCCCCCTTCTGGAAGGCGTCGGCATCGCGCTCGAATCACTCCGGGTCTCCAAGGCGCGGGCCGCCCTCACCATTCTGGGCGTCGCAATCGGAGTGATGGTCGTGATGGTGATCGGCGCCATCATCTCGGGCTTCAACAAGGGCGTGAGCGACCAGCTGTCGCGCACCGGCCCGAACACGTTCTTCGTGTTCCGCTTCTTTCAGGCCGGCGTCACCGTATCGGACGGCTCCGACGAAATGAGTCCCTGGCGGCGGAACCCTCCCCTGTCGGTGGAGGACGCGAAGACGATCGAGACCATCCCCTCCGTCGCCTGGGTGGCCGTGGACGAGGGCTCCAGCGCCGACGTGAGCTACGGCAACAAGAAGCAGTCGAGCGTGCGTATCGACGGCCGGAGCTCGGCCTGGCCCAACGTGGCCGGCGGGGATGTGTCCCCCGGACGGTCGTTCACGGAGATCGAAAACCAGTCCAACGCGACGGTCGTGGTCATCAACAACAAGCTGGCTGATCTGCTGTTCGACCAGCAGGATCCCATCGGTCAGCGCGTGCACATCCAGGGTGTCCCGTACACGGTGATCGGTGTGTTCAACCCACCGCCCCAGCTGTTCGGCGGCCAACCGTCGCCCGAGGCGATCATCCCTCACGAGGCGTTCGCCAAGTACGTCCAGCATTGGAAAGGCTGGATGGACTTTCTCGTGGGCCCGAAGCCCGGGGTGTCCACCGCGCAGGCCATGGAGGACGTCACCGAGGCGGTCCGCATCAAGCGGGGCCTCCGGCCGGGACAGGACAACAACTTTTCCCTGGTGTCGCAGGACAAGATCCTCGAGAAACTGAACGGGATCACCCTCGTGTTTCGCCTGGTGATGTTCGCCCTGTCGTCGGTCGGGCTCATGGTGGGCGGCGTGGGCGTGGTGGCGATCATGATGATTTCCGTGACCGAGCGTACCCGCGAGATCGGCGTGCGGAAGGCCATGGGAGCTACGCGGCGCGAGATCCTCTGGCAGTTTCTGGTAGAGGCCTCCACCCTCACGGTGGTGGGCGGCATCGTGGGCATGGTCGGCGGGGCCGTGGTCGCAGCCCTTCTCGCCTTGTTCACGCCCGTGCCGGCGCACGTGCCGCTCGCGTCGGTCCTGGTCGCCCTCTTCGTGGCCGCACTGACCGGCGTCCTGTTCGGCATCGTGCCGGCGAACAAGGCCTCCCGACTGGATCCCGTCGAAGCGCTGAGATACGAATAGGAGCGGGGAGCAGGGAGCGGGGAGCGGCAGGAGGAGCGGGGAGCAGGGAGCGGTCTGAGACGTAAACAGTGGGAGCTCCCAGGTCGGTGTGGAGTTCCCATTTCCTGGACTCCGCCCGCTCCCCGCTCCTTTTTTCAGTAACTTTCCCCCCCATGACCGACACCGTCGACCTGCTCGCCATCGCCGCGCACCGCGACGACGTGGAGCTGACCTGTGGCGGCACTGTGGCCCTGGTGGCCCGCACCGCGCGCGTCGGCATCCTGGACCTGACCCAGGGCGAGACCGGCACGCGCGGAGACGTGGGGACGCGCGCCGCCGAAGCGCAGCGGGCCGCCGAGGTGCTGGGTGCCCAGGTGCGCCTGAACGCCGGTCTGCCCGACGCGCACCTCCACAATGACGAGGCGTCCCGGAAGGTGGTGGTCGAGCTCATCCGGCGGACCCGCCCGCGGATGGTGATTCTGCCTTTTCCGGTGGGCCGGCATCCGGATCACCGGGTGGCTTCGGAGCTGGCACGGGACGCCTGCTACCTGGCGGGACTCAAGAAGTATCCGGCGGACGGCGAGCCCCATCGTCCCTTCAAGCTCCTCTACGCCCTCGCCTACCGCGAAGATCCGGTGAAGCCCACGTTCGTGGTGGACATCTCGGACGTGTTCGACGTCAAGATGAAGGCCGTTCGCTGCTATGCCTCGCAATTCGACGGCGCCCAGGCGGCCGGCGAGGTCTTCCCCACCGGCCAGCACCTTTACGACCTCATCCAGGTGCAGTCCGCCCATTATGGATCCCTGATCCGGCGGCCCTACGGCGAGCCGTATTTCACGCACGAGACGGTGGCGGTGGACGACGTGCTCCGGCTTGGCGTCCAGTCCCTCTAGTCGATAAGTTTCGGCCGATGACCCCCGCTCCCAAGCGCTCCGTCTACCTCGACCACGCGGCGACGACCCCGGTCCGCCCCGAGGTACTGGAAGCCATGCTTCCGTACCTGGGCGTCGAGGCGTTCGGCAATCCGTCCTCGGCCCACCGGGTGGGGCGGGCGGCCCGGGCCGGCGTGGAGGAAGCCAAGCGGCGCGTCGCGGAGGCGCTCAAGGTCGAGCCCAACCAGGTGATCTTCACCTCGGGGGGCACCGAGGCGGACAACCTCGCGATCATCGGGTCGGCCTTGGCCGCCAAGGACCGGGGCGGGCCCTTCCGGGTCGCGGTCTCGGCCATCGAGCACAAGGCGATTCTCGCGGCGGCCCACGCGGTGACGCACCTGGGCGGCGAGGAGATCATTCTCCCCGTCGACGGTGACGGCCTGGTGGATGAGAGCGCGGTGGCGCAGGCGCTCGCGCATGGGGTCGCCGTGGTCAGCGTGATGTGGGTGAACAACGAGGTCGGCACGGTCCAGCCGGTTCCCCGCCTCGCGGCCCGATGTCGCGACGCCGGTACCGCGTTCCATTCGGACGCCGTCCAGGC
>DATMOQ010000413.1:0-4229 GCA_035568195.1 Gemmatimonadales bacterium | reverse complement strand
AACGGTTTGGTCACGTAATCATCGGCGCCCAGCCGGAGGCCTCGCACCTTGTCGGACTCGTCGCCCCGGGCCGTGAGAATCAGGATGGGGAGACGGCGGCCTTCGTCCCGCCGGGTGCGGAGGACACGGAAGCCGTCCAGTCCGGGCAGCATCAGATCCAGGATCACGAGATCGGGCTCCGCCTTGCGGACCCGGGCCAGGCCGTCCGCGCCGTCACCGGCGACGTCCACCTGATGCCCCTCGATCTCGAGGTTGTTCCGGAGCCCGTACGCCAGGTCCTGATTGTCCTCGATCACCAGCACTTTGCTCACGTCAGTACCTCGGCGGTTTGCGGCTGCACCGCGGGCGCGGGCGGTGTGGCGTCGGGCAGCTCGATCACGAAGCGGGCGCCGCCCGCCTCCGCCTCGTCGCACCAGACGCGCCCACGGTGCATGGTCGCGAGCTCCTTCACCACGGCGAGTCCGATGCCCGTGCCGGCCACCGAAGAGCCGCGATCCCGGTGCAACCGCCAGAAGCGGTCCCA
This sequence comes from Gemmatimonadales bacterium, assembly GCA_035568195.1. GTDB lineage: Bacteria > Gemmatimonadota > Gemmatimonadetes > Gemmatimonadales > GWC2-71-9 > 40CM-2-70-7. The sequence continues at coordinate 3,706 of DATMOQ010000413.1, read as the reverse complement.
GACGCGGTCCCGGGCCTCGACGGGTACGCCGGGCCCCAGGTCGTCGACCTTGAGGCGAAGATAGCCGCCCCAGCCTTCCAGGGTGATGGTGACGGTCTGTCCGTCGGGCCCGTACTTCACGGCGTTATCGAGCAGGTTGAGGAGCATCTGGTGGAGCGCGCCCGGATCCACCACCGCCACCAGGCGCTCGTCCAGCACCGTCCGCACGGTCACGCGACGGGCCGCGGCCAGAGGCTCGAACTTCTCCACGGCCGACCGGATGAGCGGCGCGATATGCTCGGGGGCGGCGTCGATACGCGCGCCCTGCCGCTCCGAGCGCGAAAAGTAGAGGAGGTTCTCGACCAGGTGCGTGAGCCGGCGCGCTTCCTGGTCGATGATCACGAGCGAACGGGACCGCTCCTCCTGGGAGCGGACCCGCCCCAGCCGGAGGGTCTCCGAAAACATCCGGATCTGCGCCAGCGGGGTCCGCAGCTCGTGGGAGACGCTCGCCACGAAGTCCGAGCGCAGACCCGCCAGCGCGTACTCGCGCCGCAGCTGGTAGAGGATGCCGCCCACCAGCACCGCAGTGATGAGCAGGAGCCCCGTGATGACCGGGAGGCGCGTACGGGGCAGACCGCCGATGACGAGCTTGCTCGCCATGTCGGGCCGCAGCGTGACCTGGAAGTGGAGGCGGCCCATCATGGTGGTCAAGGAGTCGCGACCGGTGAACAGCGGCGGGTACGCGGTGGACGAACGGTAGATGTCCCGGCCCAGCGCGTCCTGGATGGTGACCGAGCCGATCGAATCATAGGGCACGCCGCCGGTCAGCGTGGCGGGAATCAGCGGGCCATTCTCCACGGCGTCGACGAAGAACGGCATCAAGGTCGACAGATCGGCCGCGAACCCCACCGCTTCGCGCGGCGCGCCCTTGGGGTCCCGCTCCAGCTTGTAGAAGAGAATCATCCGGCGATACGAGGGACCGCCCACGATGACGGCGTCGCTCCAGTCGAAGTGGAGCCGGTGGACTGCCTGCACGTAGCTCGCCAGCGTATCGGTCACCCACCGCTGTACCGCCGTGTCCGCCGGCGCGCCGCGCGTCACGAGGGCGCGTCCCGGAAAGCTCACGTCGAAGGCGAACGCCATTTTGCCGAGCGCCGCCTTCCCCGCCGAATCGGAGCCCTGCGCGAGCTGGGCCGGGGAGAGCAGCCGGCGGCGATGGCCCTCGGTACGCAGCTGGTCGAGCGCGGTGAGGGCGGGCCGGTAGACGAAGTACACCAGCTCGTTCGACGTGCGGATGGCGACGCGGTTGGCCGCGAAGGCCGAGTAATCCCGCAGCACGCGTTCCGCGGTGGCCCGGTGGGAGGTGACCTCCACGACGGCCTGGTAGGCGAGGAGCGAGGTTATGCCCAGCGTGGCGACGAGGAGGCCCGCCACGAGCACACCCCGGGGCCGGGTCTTTCCGGCGTCGGGCGAAAAGAGGGACGGAGGCATCGGGTTGAAGCTAGCCGCCGGTGCGGCCCGGCGCCCCTCCTTCACCGGACTCTAACAGCCTTGAGGCCGCTAGACCTTCACCTCGATGGTGGCTCCCCGCTTGAAGCGGACGTAGAGCCAGGCCATGGGGACGACCAGGGTGCCCGCGGCGATGACCGTGAGACCCAGGAGGACCGCAGTCAGCCGCACGCCGTCATGCGACGCCTCGGCGGCTTCGAAGAGCGCGGCGTCCTGCCGGCCCAGGAGCACCGTCATGGCCTGTCTCGCGTTGGTGCTGGCGAGCGGGTCGGTGGACGCGAGACCGACGAGAATCGTCTGCACCTGCGCCTGGTCGGTGTCGCTCAGGGTCTTCTGCAGCTGCGACAGGTTCGTCCGCAAGTGGTCGCGCAGCGTGTCGCGTTGCGCGGCGGCCTGGGGCGTCCGGTACGCGGCGTCGGTGCTGGTGGCCATCTGGTGCCACACCTCGTACGCCGCCGAGTAGCTGTGGAGGGTCTGTGAGACCTGCGCGCCCTGGCGCACGATGGTCGACGCGCGCTGGAGCGAATGGATCAGGTCGAGCCCGAAGATGAACGCGGCGAGCAGCGTGACCGCGCTGATGGTGACGGCGATGCCCGGGCGGATGAAGGTGTAATCCTTCATGGCCATGGCGAAGGAAGAACGTCCGATGGACGGACGGGGCGGCAGCGGAGTGCTCATTTGTCTTGGGGGCTCGTTAAGAAGTGGCCCCTACGGTATCCGCCGCCCGGGGGGGCGTCAATGGGCCAGCACCGGCGCGAGCGCCTGCGCCGCCTGATGAATCGTCGCGGCATATCGATCCAGCGCCGCGGCCACTCGGACGGCCTCGGCCTGCGCCTCCGCCAGCTTGCCCTGATCCACGCCCTCCCGGATGCCGGGCATGGTCTTCACGCCGTAGCCGGTATAGAAGCCCGGTGCGTACAGCAAGTGGCGGTACCAGGCGCGCCGCGGCAGTCCGGCGGTGTCGGAGAGCGCCCGTTCCGCGCGGGCCAGCGTCTGATTGACGGCCGACAGGGCCGCGCGCCGGCGCCCGAGCCCCGCCGACGGCGCGTCCGCGAGGCTCCGCGAGACCCGGTCGTACTCGGCCGCGGCCGTGTCGAGGCGGGTCAGCGCGGCCCGGACACCCGAGAGATCGAGCGCCGCCGTGGCGGGGGTTTTCTTCGCGGCCTTCTCGATCTCGTCGACGTAGGTGGAGTAGGTGTGCGCCGCGCGGGTGAATTCGTAGGGCAGGAGCGGCGCGTCGGCCATGCGGAGCACCGCGGTGGCCATCGTCTGCGCCTCGGTCACGCCGTACGCGAACGCCGAGTCGAGGAAACGATCGTAGAACGTGTAGGAGTCGTAGACCGAGTGATAGATCCCCGACGGCGTGCCGCCGCCGAACCCGGTGGCGATGGACGGAACGGCCAGGTGATCGATGAACGCCGAGTAGTCCGATCCCGATCCCAGCGCGCCGAGGTGGAACAGGGTGTCGGCGACGGAATCGGCCCCCCGCTGGGTGCGCCGGTGGGCCAGGGCCGCCTCGAGCACGCTCTTGCCGCTGACGGGATCGCGCACGTCGCGCGCCACCTGCTCCAGGAACGCCTCCAGGCTGTGCGAGCCGGCGGCGTCGAGCCAACCGCGGTCGTTGGTGTCGGAGTTGTAGTAGACCACCGCCTTTTGCTCGAGCTCCGGGGCGTGCCGCTCGGCCCACTCGGTCGATCCGAGGAGGCCCCACTCTTCGCCGTCCCAGGCCGCGAAGACCACCGTGCGCGCCGGCTTCCAGCCGGTCTTGAGAAGCGCGCCGAGAGACCGCGCGGTCTCCTCCAGGGCAACCTGGCCCGAGATCGGATCCTCGGCGCCGTTCACCCAAGCGTCGTGGTGGTTGCCGTAGATCACCCACTGGTCGGGATCGGTGGAGCCCGGGATGGTCGCGATCACATCGTACAGCGGGCGGGTCTTCCACTCGAAGGACACGGCCAGGTGCACCCGCGCGGGACCCGCCCCCAGGTGATACGTGATGGGGAGCGCGCCCCGCCAGGGCTCGGGAGCGACGGGCCCGGTCAGGTTTCGGAGCAGCGGGAGGGCGTCGTCGTACGAGATGGGCAGCACCGGAATCTTCTCGATGGTCGCGGCCTGGGCGATGGGCAGGCGGTGCGGGTCGCCCGGGACGGATGCCCACCCCGGTGAAAGGGGATCACCGGGATAGAGCGGCATGTCCATCACGCTGCCGCGCTGCACGCCG
>DATMOQ010000412.1:0-4919 GCA_035568195.1 Gemmatimonadales bacterium | reverse complement strand
ATTTGGCACCCCTCCCTCCCCCTCGCCCTCTCCACCATTAGTCCCCTTTTCATCCCGTAGGAGGATGTTTACCAGCCCGAGACCCTGAGAGCTTACAGGGTACGGGTGAGGAGCACCGCGTGAGAACTCTGTGGCTGTATGCGTACCAGATCGTCCCACCGCTACCGGCGCGTCGATTGGGCCCGCTTCGCTCTCTCTTACGAGAGGAGATGGGGGCAGCGCGCCAGGATGCTCGCGTTTGGTCGGGGAGGCTGGTACTGGATCGGCGCGCCACGCACATCCTGATCGTGAGCGGCACCGTGGGGCGCGACGACGCGATCAACCTGCGGCTTGATAATGAACTGAAACGACTCGAGGCGCCGTATTGCCGGACCGCCCCGCTGGCGGTACTGGAACCGGCCGGGGGCGAGGCGCCGGCGTTGATGGGAGGACCATCCGCGTGATGACCCCACCCAAGGAGCTAGATCGTTCGCACTACCGGGGGAGCGCCGTCTCCCTCCCGGTTGCTAAGTCGTCTTTCGCTCCCCTGGTGGATGTTGACGATGACCCGACGCAGGCACCTTTCCCGGCTATGAAAACCGTCCTCTCGTCGCGGCGCCGACCCCTCGATGCCGGGCTCGACCGCCGCTTCCGTGTGGTCAGGGGAGGCGCTGATGCATGCGACCCCGACACCGATGTCCTCTCGATCGTGGCCCAGGCCCTCACCATCTCTCGTCACGGGGCTGAGGTCGCGCTGCTGGGGCCTCTGAGCCTCGCCCGCCGCTGCGCGCGAGTGATCGATGCCCTCAGGGCGGTCGGCGCCGATGAGGCCTTGGTGCAATTCATACAGCCGATCGACGTCGCGATCTACACCGCCTGCCCCGCCATCGTCGGGGAGGGGGAGTCACGCGGGTCGCGGGCGACGCACGGCGACGAGCGAGAGGTCCACCAAGCCTATCTCAACGACCTCTATCGGACGCTCGATCTGCACGCCACCTCCCGGACCACTGGAAATGACGTGCAACTCGAGCTGGACGTGCCCGAACCCGCCCCCGCCGCGACGTAGCCGGAGGCTCGGACAGACATCATGGGAGCGCCCGGGCAGCTGTCCACGGTGGTTCGCTTGGAGATCTCCGCGCGCTCGATCGTGCGGCTCCTGATGACCATCGCAGGCGTATGGCTCTTCCTCCAACTACGATCGGTCGTGCTTCTCCTGACGGTCGCTCTGGTCCTGGCGGGCACCTTCAACCCTCTCGTCGAGTGGATCGAGCGGCGTGGCCTCAAGCGCACCTACGCGCTCATCCTGCTTTTCGTCGCCTTGCTCCTCATCACGTGCCTGTTGATTCTCCTGACCGTTCCTCCCCTTCTCGAGCAACTCGCCCAAATCGTCCGCGACGCCCCGGGGCAGCGGGAACAATTGATCGCGCTGCTCCAGCAGCGCGCCTTCACCGCCCCCCTCGCCCGCGCCGTGGCGAACACAGGGGTGGAGCCGGTATTCGCACGGATCGGCAGCGATCTCGTGAGCTCCTGGCCGCGCGTTGTGACGGCCCTGGGATGGACGGTCACGATCCTGTTCTTGTCCTTCTATCTCCTCGCCGACGGCAAGCGCACCCAGGGCGCCCTCTACGCGATCGTGCCGCGGGACTACCACATGCGCCTGGCGCGCATCATCCATAACCTGGAAACGATCGTCGGCGGCTATATGCGAGGCCAGCTCATCACGTCCGCGGCGATGGGCGTATTCACGTTTCTGTTGCTGGTCATCTGCGGGGTCCCCAACGCGCTTTCTCTCTCATTGTTTGCGGCGCTGGTGGACGTCATCCCGTTCATCGGGGGGCTGCTCGCCATGGCCCCGGTCTTCCTTTCCGCCCTCTCGCGAGGGTTACCAGTCGCCACCGTGGTGCTGATCGCGCTCTTCGTCTACCAGGAGCTGGAGAATCGCATCCTGGTTCCCCGGGTGTACGGGCATGTATTGCGACTTTCTCCGGCCACCGTCGTCCTCGCCCTGCTGTCCGGCGGGATCCTTCTGGGCGTTGTCGGTGCCTTGTTGGCCCTGCCCATTGCGGCGGGTCTCCAGATGATGCTGGCGGAGCTGCGAATCGCAATGCCGGGAGACGATCAGGACGATCAGCCGGGGCTCGATCGGGACGCGAAGACCGAGGCGACCTACGAGCGCATGAGTGCCGGGGCAACGCCCCGGGAGGCGGGGGAGATCGCCACGAACCTCGCGCACGACATTCGTGACGCCGACGACGCGGCGAAGGTTCTCGTGCAGTAGGTTTCTTCCACAAGGAGAGCTCACATGAAAGTGACCAGGAACCTCGGAATGCTGCTGCTCGGCATCTGGCTGATCCTCACCGGCCTCATCCCCCTGCTCGACCTGAGCTTTTCCGGATTGGGCACTCTGATGGCGATTCTTGCCATTGCGGCGGGCGCCCTGATCCTCGTCGGTCGCTAAGGATGAGGGCCAACGGCTTGCGACACACCACGTAGGCTCATGACGCGCGGTCTCCGACTCGTGTCACCGCAGCTGGTCACCGCGACGATCATGTCCGCGTGCTTGCTCGGCGGCTGTGGAGTGCTCGTGCGGCAGGCGACGATCGCGTACATCGCGATCTACTCCGAGTTCTCCCCCAAGCGCATCCAGATGGAGATCTACAACTCGTTCATCGCACAGTTTCGGAATCGCGTCACCATCCACACTGCGCTGACCGTGGACAAAGCCATGTCCAACCCCGTCACCGGCGCGCTCGACGGCGACCTGCACTTCGCCGGCCGGGCGCCGCAGGTCGCCCTTCCCATTGTTGCGGAGATTGCCAACGCCGGGACCGAGTCGACGGCCGTGGCGCTGGTCCACCAGGCCGAAGGCACCGGTGTCCCCATCCGCGTCTCGGGTGTGTGGCGGATATGGCCGGAGCACCCCGGCAGCGCCACGGAAGATCAGGGTCAGCCGCTGCCCGCGTTCACCAGCTACAAGCCCGACCATGTCTTCGAGATCCATCCGATCACCCGGATCGGAGACGTCCCGCTGCTCGAGACCTTCGTCCCCGTCGACGGGTTCAAGCCGGGAGGAGCCCAGAGAACCTTCCGCATTTACGAGGCGGCTCCCTGCTCGCTCAGCGTCACGCCGAGCGGTGTCTCGATCGTCACTTCGACGGGGCTGTACAACGACGTCGAGTTCATCATGACGATCCTGCCCGAACCGCAGCTGGTGGCAGCGGATGGGAGGTTCGTATTCGCGTCCGCGTCGGACCTCGACAGCAATGTGCTCGTGAAACGTCTGCGGATGGTCTTTGCGAAGGGAACCTTTCCCGAGCTGGCGGTGCGCCACCTCAAGAGCGGCGCCCGCCTGCACGTATACGGGATCCCGCGGCTCGACTTCGAGGAAATCTCGCGGAGGGTGAATGGGTCCCGAGCGAACACCGCCCTGCTCACCCTGCCCCTGCCCTACGAAATCATCATCCTCGGCGTCTATCTCAAGTGAGCCTGGGGTGATCCACAGCCGCATCGTTGCGCCGCGGTCATCACGGCCAGCTCGGACTCGTCAGATCGAGCCGCCACACCGGCCCCGAGTACATCGGCCCTTCGAAGCGCACGAACGCGGGCACGTCATCCATCACGATCCATACGTCGCTGTTCGGCGGCGCCTTGCCCGCGACCGAGGCAAAGAAGCCGAGGAGCGCGCCCAGCTTCGGCTTGAGCGTAAAGTGCATGGCCGGTTCTTCGTGCTGGCCGAGCATCACTGCCCGCGACGTCGTGGGGGCGATTTCGAGCCCGATGACCCGCGGCTCGGGCGTGAATGCCACAAGGTGCACCATCTGCGTCTCGTGCGGAGCGAGGTTCTTCGCGATCGTGATGATCATGCCATTGTAGACGTCCGGCGGGAGGTCGAGTTTGCCGGAGTACCGCTTCGCGCTTCCGTCCCCGTGTGACTTCGTGTTGACGACGTACTCCCCGGAGCGGGCCAGCGTCACCACGATGTCGTCGGCAAATGCCGGCCCCGTCTGGACCAGACGGTAGCTCTGCATCACAAAAACGTCCTGCTGGGTGAACGTGACCGTCTCTTCGAACACGGACGAATCTACGAAGTGAAACACCAGCCGGCTGTCGATCTCTCCATCCCGCGCGACTTGAAAAAGGTCGCCATGCGCGAGCGGAGCACCGCCCGTAGTTGTGAGCGCCAGAAAGCCGTGCACACTTCCCTCGGTGAAGCGCACCGGCACGGCGGCAGGCTCCGCCCGACGCCCCGGCGTGCGAGCCGCGATGACTCCAATGGCTAAGATCGCGAACACGGTCGGGAGAGGTCTGTGACGGAATCTCAGGTGCATCCCCCACATTAGCGCGGCGGACCGGCGCCGGGCATCCATCGTTGTGATGACGGGGGTCGTCACAAAGGGGGGGTCGCGGCGGCTTCCGTTCAACGATCCAGGACTCTGCGCACCTGTTGCCCGAATTCTGCGGCCGTGAAGGGTTTCTGGACGAACGGCGTGCCAGCATCGATTCCTGCCTTGTGTGCGGCAGATTGCTCGGTGTATCCGGACATGTAGAGCGACCGCAACGCCGGCTCTTGAACCTGCAGTCGACGTATCAGATCGGGACCGCTGCCACCGGGCATGACCACGTCCGTCACCACCAGATCAATGGGGCCGAGGCGGTGCGCGAAGAGTTGCTCTGCTTCCTCCCCGCTTGCCGCTTCCAGTACGTGATAACCGGCCTTGTCGAGGACCCTCTTCGAGAACCGACGCACGCTGACGTCATCCTCGACGAGCAGAACCGTCTCCGACGGGAGCCGGGCTGGGGCGCCGACCACCGAGCGCACCGTCGGCAACAGGGCGCCATTGGTGACGGGCAGGTAGACCTTGAACGTCGTCCCCTTCCCTAGCTCACTGTAGACCCAGATGTAGCCCTTGCTCTGTTTGACGATGCCGTAGGTCGTCGCC
>DATMOQ010000411.1:0-3248 GCA_035568195.1 Gemmatimonadales bacterium | reverse complement strand
GCCCGGCGGCAGTGCGGACATTCGAAGTCGCCGTATTCGACCAGCGTCACCGGCGCGGTGGCCGACCCGAGCGCGTGGTCGGCGGCGGTGACGGGAACGGTGAGGAACGCGGTTTCGTGGCGCTTGCTCATGAGGTTGACTTTCCGGACCCGAGACCGTCGAGGGCCCGCAGAATGCCGTCCGCGCCCGGATTCACGCCCATCGGCGACACGTAACTCCACGACACGATTCCGGCGCGATCGATCACGAACAGAGCGCGTTCACAGGTCCCGCCCTCGGCGTGATAGACCCCATACGTCCTCGCGACGGCGCCTTTGGGCTCGAAGTCTGCCAGCAAGGGGAAGTGGAAGCCGCGCTGTTTGGCGAAGGCCAGGTGGGACCAGATGCCGTCCACCGAGAGGCCCAGGAGCTGGGCATCGAAGCGCTGGAATTCGGAAAGCAGTTCGTTGTACAGGGCCAGCTGGTCACTGCACACCGGGCTCCAGTCGGCCGGATAGAACGCGAGAATGACGGGACGGCCCTTGAATTCACGCAGCGAGACCGTCTGGTCGGGGGTGCTCGCCAGCGTGAAATCGGGAGCCGGGGCGCCGGGCGCCAGGGGACGGGTGGGCTTGTGGGGTGTCGGGGTCACGTCAGGAAAGTAGGGCGCCGGGTCGATGGCCCGCAACTCCGCCACGACCACGTCTTCAGCGCCTTAACGCCTCGTCGAAGTTCCTGATCAGGTACGCATCGGTCCGGTCATCCCGCTTGACCGCCACGACCCGCAGCCCGTCGTCGGACACGCTCCAGGTGACCGCCCCCTGGAGTGGCGCGTCACCCAGCCGCACCGCCCGGCTCGCGCCCGGTGGCACGCGGTACCAGCCGCGCGTGGTCGCGGTCTCGTCCACCATGTACTCCACGCCCCCGTCGGCGAGGAAGATGAACAGCGGGGTGGTCGCGCTTCGCAGGGCCGCCAGTCGAGCACTCGGCCCCCCATCGAGCGGAACGCGGGTGAGCCAGAAACTGTCGCTGGCGACGTCGTACGCAAAGGAAATGAAGGCTCGCCCGTCCGCCGTCGCCATCATGGGATAGGTCACCCGGCCGGTCATCGCCGGCACCGTCCAGGTGGTATCCGGTTTTCCCGGTCTTCGCACCAGTGCCGAGTGGGCTTCCTTGACGATGGCGCCAGAGCCGCCCCCGGGCATCGAGAAGACGAAGTTGTCGCGATCCGGCAAAGCGCCGTCTTCGGTGGCCCGGCCCGTCGCCACGCTGACGTCTACGAGGCGGGTATGCTCGGCGCTGTCGCGGACCGCCAACATGAGGCTCGAGGAGATCGGCCGGCTCCAATCCCAGTCGATGACTGTGCCTCGCGGTGCCGTGAACGGTCGCTCCCCGCCTCCCGCAAACGGCATGAAGGCGTCGCGCGGGGTCGAGCCTGCTTCTCCATTGCGCGTGAACAACCACACATTCGCTCCGTCCCGGGAGACAAAAGCCTGCAAGCCCGCCGTCGACGCCACCAGCCGACGCTCGTGAAACTCGAGGCGACCAGTCCGCGCGCGCTCGAGCGCGTACGCCGTCGTTTGAACCGACCCCTGCGCCAGAAGGGCCGTCCCGTCGCGCCGCACCTCCGTGAAGTCCGCGCCAGGTGGAAGCTGCAGCAGCGTATCACTCGTTCCGGAGAACCGGCCGGCCGGCGTGACCCGGCGACGGAGGACGCGGACCGGTCCGGGAGCGCCCGGGACACCGATGAACCCGGCGCCGGGCGAGAGGACCCACAGCAACGCATCCGCCTGTGGTGTCCAGTACGCGCCCGAAAAATCGCCGGCCCGCGGTTCAATCAGGGAGTCCGTGATGCGCCCGGCGCGATCCAGCAGGCGAATCGTCAGCACCTGGCCCATGCTGCAGACCGCGATGCGGTCGCCGCGAGGGGCGGGGAACCCGATATGAGGGCCGCCCGATCGACGCAGCGGTATGCTGTCCCGAACGACGCCGTCGCTGACGGTGAGCAGCCGCAGCCAGGCGGTGCTGTCCGCTGGAAAGAGCGCGAACGAGCTCAAGAGCGCCGTGTCCGTTGCGCCGATCGCGAACGCGATCCCCGGGCCGAGGTAGCGGGAAATGCCGCCCAGTGCGGAGACCGCGTAGGAGCCACTGCGTCCGCTGGTGTCGGCGCGGAAAGCGACGACGAATCGCCCACCGGCGGCCCATTGCGTCCGGTAGAACGTCCCGCCGCTCAAGAGGGTGACCGAGCCCGCTCCGCCCGTGTCCTGCACCACGAGCCGATCCGGGCAGCGTTTCGCCGTCTCGCCGCAGTCATGGGTCACGAAGGCGAGGCGCGTCCCATCGGGCGAGAGGGTCGGGTTCCGCGTATCTCCGTTCGTGGTGAGCTGCTCGAGCCGGGGTGTGAATGCCGCGCCGCCTCCGAACGGGCGTCTCACCGCCAGCCACGCCGCAGCGGCCAGGGTGACGAGGGCCGTGGCCGCGATCGTAACGCGGGCCCGTGCCGCTCGGGAGCCGGCTGCGGACGGAACGGTCTCCGGCCGCTCGAGGGCCTCGGCGAACGCGCGCGCGCTCCGGAAGCGGTCTGCAGGGGTCTTCGCCAGCGCCTGCGTGACCGCCGCCTCGACGCCGGCGGGCACGGTGTCGCGCAGGATGCGGAGCGGTGTCGGCCGCTCGGTCAGCAGTTTCGCGATCATCGCCTGCGCGGTCGGTCCGGTGATCGGTGGCTCACCGGCCAGCATCTCGTAGAGGACCGCGGCGAGCGAGTAGATGTCGCTCCGGCCATCCAGGTGGCGATCGCCGGTCGCCTGTTCCGGGCTCATGTACTGCGGGGTGCCCAGGCTGAGGCCGCTCTCCGTCAGCCGATTGCCGCCGGCTTCCTTCAGCGCCAGGGCGATGCCGAAGTCCGCCAGCATCGCTTCGCCTTCCTGGAGGAGGACGTTCTCGGGCTTGATGTCCCGGTGGACCACCCCCTGACGGTGGGCATAATCGAGCGCGCTCAGAACCTGTCTGGTGATAGCCAGTGATTCCGCCAGCCCCAGCTGGTGTTCGCGATCGAGCTTGGCCCGGAGCGATTCGCCCGGCACGTAGGGCAGGACGTAATAGAGGAAGCCGTCTGCGGCGCCGGAATCGATGAGCGTGAGGATGTGGGGGTGGTCGAGCCGGGCGGTGATCCGGATCTCGGCCAGAAAGCGCTCGCTGCCGAGCACGACGCCGAGCTCAGGTCGCAGGACCTTGAGGGCGACCAGACGGTCGTGTTTCACGTCGCGGGC